>RFRI01000080.1 GCA_009924535.1 Verrucomicrobiota bacterium | reverse complement strand
GCGAGAGTAGGTCATCGCCAGGTTTACGGACCCCGGTCTCCGCAAGGAGGCCGGGGTCCCCTCATTTACGCGGGGCGCCAGGCGGCCGGATCATCCCTCCGGTCGCCTGGCCCGCCATGCCTCGGTGAAATCGGGTGGGGAAGGTGGCCGGCGGGGTGACCCGTTTGCGCGGCTGGGCCGTCCGTAGGCGGTCCCGCACTCTCTCCCTGCTAAGTCTCAGCCGCGCCCCGATAGTTCGCCCAGGGTCTGCTTGGAGGCCGCGGTGGCCATAAGGCTATCTTCGATGAGGCTGAGCTCCTTGGCGGCTGGATCTGAAGTGAGATCCGGCTCGCCGGCCGTGCCGGCCGAATAGGTATCCACGACGGCCCAAAGTTCACCGACCGTCATGGTTTCCAAGGGACGTGCCGGCTTATGTCCCCCGGTCCGTGACTCTGAGGCGAGCAGATTCGCGTCGCGCAGCATCTGGAGGCAACCTTCGGCCACGGTCGCCGGTACCCGGGCAGCCAGGGCGATGTCATCGGCCGTGGGGCCGGCCTTGCCGGTCCGGTAGCGCCGTAACGTCTCCGAGACGCAGACGAAGGCGAGCGTCCGGCGGGCGCGATGGCTGAGCCCTTCCCAGGCCTTGTGTCGGGCGAGGGCCCGACGGTTCTGGTAGGCGTAGGCGATCTGTCCGCCGATCAGCACGAAGAGCCAGGTGAGGTAGGATCCGAACATCAGCACGAGCACGATGCTCAGTTCGCCGTAGAGGCTCTGGAACTGCGTGACCTTGCCGACGTACAGCGCGGCGACGCGATGGTTGAGCGTGACGAGCAAGGCGATCGTCAGCCCGCCGATGAACGCGGCGCTCCAGCGGACGCGGACGTTCGGCATCATCCGGTTGAAGGCGGCGAAGGCGAGCGTAAGCAGGGCGAGCGACACGATGACCGGGCCGCTGCCGCTGATGAAGTCGAGCGTCGCCGCGCCGCCTGGCACGCGTTGCATCCAGGTCGTCAGCCACGTGGTGCCTTCGCCGATCGAGGCCGCGATGGATGCGGCTGAAAGCATCGTCAGCGTCGTCGCTCCGACGAGGAAGAAGAGGACGAGGAAGAGCAGGTAGTTCGCGAAACGGTCTCGCCAGCTGCGGCCGAAACGCACGCCCCAGATGCCGTTCAGCGCGTCTTCGACGCGGCTCAGCATGAGCACGGCGAAACCGAGGATGAGCACCAGGCCGATCACGCCGGCTTCGCCGCTCGCCGCGTTGGCGAGCAGCCGGTCGACGAGACCGTCGAGGTCCTTGTTGATGTCGTGCAACGTCACGATCTGGCCGGCCTTGCCTGCCTGCGCGGCGACCTGCGGCGCGACATACTCGACCGCGGCGACGATCGCGCGCTTCGCCGGATTGTCCGACTGCGCGCCGGCGCGCGAGAGGATGAAGCCCGAGACGGTGAGCGCGAGCGCGAGCAGCGGCCCGAGCGACATCAGCGTGTAGTAGGTGAGCGCGGCCGACTGCTGCGGGAGACGGTTGTCGAAGACGCCGTACCAGGTCGTGACGAGCACGCGCCAGCAGGCCTTGAGCCCGCCGCGCCAGCCGCGCTGCGCGAGGGCTTCCGGCGTCCAGCTGGAAGCGAGGAAGCCGGCGCCGTTTCGGACGGCAGGGGCATCGGCGGCGGGACCTGTGTTCATGCGAGCAAGGTGGGGCAGGGGGCCGCGGGCCGCAATCCTCGCCCGCCGGAAGGTCCGGGGACACCGTGAGCAAGACCAACAAGTGACGTTTGCGGATCGAGCCCGACCCCGATTTCTTTGGGGGATTCACCCTAACTGTGTCACTTCATCAAATTTTCGTTAAAAACCCTAATTGTGAATAAAGTTTTTTTACCTAAGTGACGAAATGACAGGGTCTTGCGTAAAAACCCTACATCTAGTGGTGAAATAAATTTGCAGCCACTACATCTAGTATTTTACTTCCCGGCATACCAACCACCTAGCGGCCCCTCCCGGCCACTAATTAGGCCCTTTTCCCCACTCTCTATCCATGGAAACCATTACCATCAAAGTAGGTCAGAAATCCTTCATCCTCGATAAGACCAAAGCCGAGGAAGCGTTCGCCAACAAGCGCGTCATCAACGGTCGCGAGACCATGTTCTTCAACATCCTCCCGCTCAAGTACCAGTGGGCGTACGATCTCTACAAGACGATGAAGAACAACCATTGGGAGCCCGAGGATATCCCGATGCAGAAGGACTGCGAACAGTGGCGCGACCAGACCGGCCAGATCAGCGAGATCGACCGGTGGATCGTCAAGATGGCCATCGGCTATTTCTCCGCCGCCGAAGGCATCGTCGGTGACAACATCATCCACGTCGTCCGCGAGGTCGTCACCGCGCCGGAGCTCAAGCTCGTCCTGGGCCGCCACGCGCACGAGGAGAACATCCACGCCGACTCGCTCGTCTACATGATCTCCTCGCTCGGCATCAATCCGCACGAGTGCGAGGCGATGTTCGAGGACATCCCGACGATCGCCAACAAGGCCGCCTTCGTCGTCAACAATTCCCGCGCGCTGCGCCGCAAGCTCGACCTCACCAAGCTCGAGGACAAGCAGGCCCTCGCCCACAACATCTTCCTCTTCGGCCAGTGCATGGAAGGCACCCAGTTCTACGGCCTCTTCGGCATGGTGCTCTCCCTTGCCCGCCAGAACAAGTTCCCCGGCATCGGCCAGATGTTCCGCTACACGCTGCGTGACGAGTCCAACCACATCGACCTCTTCCGCAACCTGCTCGCCGAGCTGGTGAAGGAGAACCCCGACGTCTGGACCCCGGCCTTCAAGGAAGAACTCCGCCAGCTCATGGCCACCGCCGTGACGCTCGAGAAGGAGTTCATCCGCGACTGCCTGCCGGTCAACGGCCTCGGCCTCTCCTCCAAGGAATTCGAGCAGTACATCGACTTCATCGCCGACCGCCGCCTGCGCAACTGCGGCCTCGATCCGCTCGTCGCCGAGACGACCAATCCTTTCCCCTGGCTGTCCGAGATGATGGACCTCAAGAAGGAGCAGAACTTCTTCGAAGGACGCGTCACCGAATACCAGAAGCAGGGCGCGCTCGGCACCGTCAACGACGACGAGCTTTGATCGCCCGCTGGCCAAATCCAGGCGTCACCCCCTCTGCGCCTGGTTTGGCACGCTTCCAGTTCTTACTTAACCAAATTTCTCCCACCCAAAAACCTGCGCCGGCCACCGCCGACGCATCCCGACCTTCGTCTCTTCCTCTCCGCCTCCCGCCCTTTCCCACACCACTCTCTTTAATATGAAATCCGAACTCCCTTTCTTCCGCGAAGACATCGCCCTCAAGAACGCCGTCCGCTCCCCGTCCGGCGCCAAGCCCCGCTTCAACTGGCGTGAATCGCTGCCCGCCGTCGCCGGTGGCGCCGCCGACGGCCTCGACGCCGCCAAGATCGCCGACATCATCGGCGCCGCGCTCACCGACCTCCTCGTCGCCCGCCAGGAACAGGACATCTTCACCGAGTCCAACCGTCAGTTCGTCGCCGCCGTCGCCAGCGACGTCGTCCGCGTCCTCTCCCAGTCCGGCGTCCAGGTCGGCGAAGGCCTCGTCCTGCAGGCCATCGAGGACGCCCTCGTCCGTTACAACCGCCACGACGTCGCCAAGAGCCTCCTCTTCGCGCGCGGCGGTTTCGACGCCGCCCCCCAGGAGCCTCTCGCCGTCACGACCCGCCTGATGCGCCGCAACGGCCAGGTGGTGCCGTGGATCCCCAACAAGATCACCCTCGCGGTGCGCATGGCCTTCCTCTCCCTCGACCAGGACCCCGCTCCCTCGGAGCGCGTCGCTTCCGGCGTCACCCGTCGCATCGCCGACCTCGGCCAGACGATCATCGGCATCGAGGAGGTCCAGGACCTCGTGCAGGAAGAGCTGATGCGTCAGGGCCACTATAAGGTCGCCCAGAACTACATCCTCTACCGCGCCTCCCGCGCCCGCGAACGCGAGCTCCTCGCCTCCCAGCCGGTCGTCGTCGACGACCGCCAGGAGTCGATGATCCTCGTCAAGAACGCCGACGGCTCCACCTACCTCTGGAACGGCGACGAACTGCGCAAGCGCATCGCCTTCGCCGCCGCCGGCCTCGAGCTCGTCCGCTCCGCCGAGCAGATCGAGTCCGAACTCCGCCGCGGCCTCTTCAACGAGATCACCGAGGCCGACCTCCGCAAGACGATCGAGCTCAACGCCAAGAGCCTCGTCGAAGTCGACGCGGACTTCGCGAAGTTCGCCGCCCGCATCTGCCTCTCCTACATCTACGAAGAAGTCCTCGGCTGGAGCATCACCCGCGACGGCGTGTCCCAGCTCAAGGAGTTCCACCGCGCGAAGTTCGCCGCCTACGTCGACCGCGGCATCGCAATCGGCCGCCTCTCGCCCGACCTCCGCAAGTACAACCTCGCCAAGCTCGCCGACGCGCTCGACCCGATGGCGGACCTCGACTTCGAGCTCCTCGGCGTGCAGACGATGTACGACCGTTACCTCATCATCGACAAGACGGTGAAGCCGGCCCGCCGCCTCGAGACGCCCCAGTTCTTCTGGATGCGCGTCGCGATGGGGCTCTTCCTCCGGGAGGAGAAGAACCGCGAGGATTGGGTCATCCGCCTCCACGCGCTCTACAAGTCCCGCCGCTTCTGCAGCTCGACCCCGACGCTCTTCAACGCGGGCACGCTCCACAGCCAGCTCTCGTCCTGCTACCTCTACCAGGTCAACGACACGATCGAGTCCATCATGATCCGCGGCATCGCGGAGAACGCCTTCCTCTCCAAGTGGGCCGGCGGCCTCGGCGGCTCCTGGACCTCCGTCCGCGGCACGGGCTCCTACATCAAGGGCACCAACGGCGAGTCCCAGGGCATCATCCCGTTCCTCAAGCTCCACAACGACCAGCTCGTCGCCGTCAACCAAGGCGGCAAGCGCCGCGGTTCCGGCTGCGCCTACCTCGAGACCTGGCACAACGACATCGAGGACTTCCTCGAGCTCCGCAAGAACACCGGCGACGACCGTCGCCGCACGCACGACATGAACACGGCCAACTGGATCCCCGACCTGTTCATGAAGCGTCTCAAGAACCGCCAGAACTGGACGCTCTTCCTCTCCAACGAGACCCCGGACCTGCACGAGACGTTCGGCTCTGATTTCGAGAAGCGCTACGTCGCCTACGAGGCTCGCGCCAAGAAGGGCGAGATCTTCGGCAAGGAGATGCCGGCCATCGAGCTCTGGAAGAAGATGCTCGGCATGATCTTCGAGACCGGCCACCCGTGGATCACCTTCAAGGATCCGTGCAACGTCCGCTCCCCGCAGGATCACGTCGGCGTCATCCACTCCTCCAATCTCTGCACCGAGATCACGCTTAACACGAGCGCCGAGGAGACCGCCGTCTGCAACCTGGGCTCCGTCGTCCTCGACTCGCACCTCAAGGCCGATGGCAGCATCGACCATGCGATGCTCCGCGAGACCGTCACGGTCGCCGTCCGCGCCCTCGACAACGTCATCGACATCAACTTCTACCCGACCAAGGCCGCCGAGGTCTCCAACCTCCGCCACCGTCCGGTCGGCATGGGCGTCATGGGCCTCCAGGACTGCCTCTACCGCCGCGACATCTCCTTCGCCTCCGACGCCGCCGTCGAGTTCAACGACGAGATCATGGAAGCCGTCGCCTACTACGCGTACGACACCTCCGCCGACCTCGCCGCCGAACGCGGCACCTACAGCACCTACAAGGGCTCCAAGTGGGACCGCGGCCTCCTCCCGCAGGACACCGTCGACCTCCTCGAGCAGGAACGCGGCGAGCCGATCGAGGTCAAGCGCGGCGGGCTCATGGACTGGGCTCCGGTCCGCGCCAAGATCGCCAAGAGCGGCATGCGCAACTCCAACGTCCTCGCGATCGCCCCGACCGCCACGATCTCGAACATCGTCGGCAGCTCGCCGTGCATCGAGCCGACCTACAAGAACCTCTTCGTGAAGAGCAACCTGTCCGGCGAGTTCACCGAACTCAACGGCTACCTGGTGCGCGACCTCAAGAAGCTCGGTCTCTGGAGCCAGGAGATGATGCAGCAGGTGAAGTACTTCGACGGCGAGCTCAAGGACATCCCGGAGATCCCGCAGGCCATCAAGGACAAGTACCTCACGGCCTTCACCATCGAGAACAAGTGGCTCATTGACGCCGCCGCCCGCCGCCAGAAGTGGATCGACCAGGCCCAGTCGCTGAACCTCTTCCTCCCGACCCCGGACCTGAAGATGCTCTCGCACATGTACCAGTACGCCTGGCGCACCGGTCTCAAGACCACCTACTACCTCCGCACCCTCGGCGCTTCCAACATCGAGAAAGCCACGGTCGAGAAGGCGGCGAAGCCCGAGAAGACCGAGAAGCCGACCTACACCGAAGCCGAGAAGAACGCGTGCTCCCTCGAGGCCATGCGCACCGGCGGCACCTGCGAAGCCTGCCAGTAAGCGTAACCGGAGTATAGAGTTCCGGGTATCGAGTATAGCTGGATTGAAAAGGGCGTCCGTAAGGACGCCCTTCTTGTTGGGGCAGGGGCGCCACAGGTAGGGCGGTCATGGCCATGACCG
>RFRI01000079.1 GCA_009924535.1 Verrucomicrobiota bacterium | reverse complement strand
CTCCGAAGAAGTCGCCAAGCTACGCCAGCTGACCACGGAGACCGTCGAGAAAGTCCGCAAGGCGCAACGTGACGCCGACCCCTTCCTCGCCAAGGAGCATGAGCTGCGCCAGGCCATCCCGCAGATGGAGGAGATGCTCAAGCTGCTCCGCCGCTACCTACGTACCGCCGGGCAGGCCCTGCCGGAAGTGGTCGCCCTCGAGAAGCGCCTCACCGAGCACATCGAGAAGGTCCGCTACGAACTCGAGAAGCGCGACCAGCCCTCCGACCCCTTCCTCGAACGCATCTCGGCCAAGATCAACGGCGCCGACGCGCGCGAACTGAAGTCGATCGAGAGCGCCCTGCTCCTCGCCGAGCAGTCCGGCCTGGTCGACTCGCGCCACGCGGACCTTTACCGTCGCGACATCCATCGCCGCCGCTCCTACATGGCCGACCGCGCTTTCCATGAGCAGAAGCAGTCCGGACCGCTCGCCCTGCTCGAACGCGCCGTGGCCACGGGCGAGAAGGCCCGCCTCGCCCTCGACGCCAACAACTTCGCCTGCCTCCGCCAGGATTACCTCGGCCTCCGGCTCCCCACGAAGAAGAACGCCCAAGGCGAAAGCCGCTTCCAGCTCGACGCCGCCGCGCGCCAGAAGGTCGTGCAGCTCGCCGAGAAACTGGCCGACGACGCGCCCGGCCTGCACGTCTGGGTGAGCTTCGACGGACAGCAGACCGCGCTCAAGACGACGAACTCGCGCGTCCGCGTCACCTTCAGCCGTGCCGGCGCCAAGGCCGACCACGACATCATGGACCTCGTGGCCAAGGACAAGACCGTGGAAGCGCCCTGGTTCGTCGTCAGCGACGACATCGAGGTGCGCGACGCCACCGCGCGCGAAGGGGCTTACATCATCTACAACGACGCGTTGATCCAGCTGCTGGTGAACCGCGGCATCCGGGCCTGAAACAAGACGGGCGCATCCTGCGATGCGCCCGTGCGGGAGAGACAAGCCTTCGGCTTATTTCTTCTTCTTGGGCGCGGCGGGCGGAGCCGTGACCGGAGGAGGCAGGACGACCGCGAAATCCTCGGCCTTGAGGCCGGGGTGGAACATGTTGAAGGAGTACTTGCTGGGCTTCCACTCCACGAGCGGAGCCACGTCGGCCTTGGCGGGCACTTCGAGGCCGAGGCCCCAGAAGACGCCGTTGACGAGGAGACGACGGAGAGACTCGTCCTTGAGGTCGCTGGCGGAGGCCATGGTGGTGGTCAGCACGCGGTTCTTGGTACCGGCGGCGTTGGTGACCTCACGGGTCCAGGCCACGGCCATCGCGGGAGAATTGACGCCCTGCTCCTTCTTGTCGGCCGTCTTCTTGGATCGCTCGCTGAGGGGGTCTTCCGGATTCATGCCCTTCAGCACGAGGCCGCGGAGGAGCACCTGGACGTCGGCCGGAGGGTGGGCTTCGTAGACATCGGTGTCGCCGTAGATCTGGCCGACGCCATTGAGGATCGCGAGCTTCTCGGCGCCGGGCTCGACGGCCGTGCGGGTGGCCTCGGACTTATGGTTACCCCAGTGGCTGACCCAGGTCTCACCGAGGACGTTGCGACCGAAGCCGCCGTTGGCGTTCCAGTTATAGGAGACGAAGGCGCTGTCCTTCGGGATGCCGGCGAACGCGTGCGTGCTGGTGCGCGTGGCGACGATCGGCACGCCGCGCCTGAGGGCGGCGTCGAACTTCGCGAGGGCGGCTTCGTTCCACTTGCGGAAACGCAGGCCGAGCACGAGGGCGTCCGCGGTATCGAGAGCCTCGGGTTTGCCGAGGGAGGCGCCGTTGTTCGGATTGATCACGCCGTCGTCATGCGAGAAGAGGACGGTGCACTTGAAGCCGTGGCGTTCGGAGAGGATGCGGGCGAGCATCGGCATGGACTCTTCCGAGCGATATTCTTCGTCGCCCGAGAGCAACACGACGTGCTTACCGGCGCCGGGCCCTTTGCCGGCGGGAAACTCGAGCCAGCCGGGACCGGAGGTGAAGGCCTCCGCGGCGAGGGCCGGGAGAGCGAGGACGAGGGCGGCCAAGGCGGCCCAGAGATGGAGATGACGCTTCATGGGGTAAGAGACGTGAGACTGTGCCGACGGCGGCGGGTGACATGGTGACGGTGCACTGGGGCGACCAGACGCTAACGAGCATCACGCTGAGTGCAACCGACATCACCAACCAATACGTGGATGTGACGGTGTCTCAGGCCCAGCTGCTGAGCCAGGCCTTTGGCAGCGTGGAGGAGCCGCCGAAAGGGTCGGGCGTCGTCACGGCGGTCACGCCGTTATCGTAACGCGTCTGGGTGCGACCAAAGACATCCGTGCCCTTGACGCCGGAGCGGGGCGCTTCGCCGGTGCGGGGCGCGACCTTCACTTCCGCCGCCGGCTTGGCTTCCGACTTCGGCTCCGTCTTCGCTTCGGCGCGAGCCGCGTCCTTACGGGCGACCTCTTTCTTCGGATCGGCCGGCGCGGCGAAGAGGATCGCAGCGCCGACGGCGCCGAGGAGGAGGAACGACTTCATGGGGATGATTCTATTAGAAACCATTGGGGGCGGGACACAAGCCCCGGACCCCTGAAAACAAGAAGGGCGGGCGCCTTGCGGCGTCCGCCCTTCCGTTCGTGCGACCGAAGTCGCTTAGGCGATGACCTTTTCGACCACCTTACCGAAGTTGTCGGTGAGGCGGAAGTCGCGTCCGTTGTAGCGGAACGTGAGCTTCGTGTGATCGAAGCCGAGGAGGCGGAGGATCGTCGCGTGCAGGTCGTGCACGTCGACGCCGTCAGCGGCGACCTGGGAGCCGATTTCGTCGGTCTCGCCGTAGTGCATGCCGCCCTTGACGCCGCCGCCGGCCATCCAGCAGCAGAAAGCCTTGGAATGGTGGTCGCGACCGGAAGCCTGGTTGACGCGGCCCGCGGTGGTCGGGGTGCGGCCGAATTCTCCGCCCCAGATGATGAGGGTCTGGTCGAGGAGACCGCGCTGCTTGAGGTCGGCGATGAGAGCGGCAGCCGGACCATCGATGGCTTCGGCCTTGCCGGCGATCGCCGTGAAGAGGTTGGTGTGGTGATCCCAACCGCCGGCATCGACCTGGACGAAGCGGACGCCGCGTTCGACGAGGCGACGGGCGCAGAGGAGCTTGGCGCCGAGGTCGGACTTGCCGTACATCTCGCGGGTCTTTTCGGACTCCTTGGAAATGTCGAAGGCGTCGGTCGCGGCGGACTGCATGCGGAACGCGAGCTCGAAGGACTCGATGCGGGCCTCAAGCTGCTCATCCTTCTGGACGGTCTGCATGTGGCGCTCGTTCAGCTGGCGGACCAGGTCGAGCTGCTTGCGCTGCGCGTCCTGCGTGGTGAATTCGCTCTGGAGGTTGGCGATGATCTTGTTCGCCGGAGCACCCGGACGGAACGAGGTGTTCGCACCCTGGAAGAGGGACGGAAGGAAGGCCGAAGCGCGGGCGTCGGAGCTGCCACCGAGGGAGACGAAGCCCGGGAGATCCTGGCTTTCGGTGCCGAGGCCGTAGAGGACCCAGGCGCCGAGGGAAGGCTTGGAGAGGATCGCCGAGCCGGTGTGCATCAGCTTGGCGGCCGGGCCGTGGGCCGGGATGCCTTGGTTCAGCGAGCGGATGACGCACATCTCGTCGGCGACGCCTTGGAGCTTCGGGAAGATCTCGCTGATCTCGAGGCCGGACTTGCCGGACTTCTTGAATTCGAAGGGCGTCGGGAAGAGGACGCCGTTCATGCCGGAGGCCGACATGTCAGCGAGTTCCTTCATCTTCGGCTTCGGATCGAAAGTATCGAGGTGCGAGGGAGCGCCGCCGGCGAAGATATGGATGACGTGCTTCGCCTTGGCGGCGAGGGGAGCCTTGCGAGGCTTGAGGTTGGCCATGACCTCGGCGTGAGCGTCGCTGACCATGTACTCGGACACCATCGTGCCGAAGGCGAGGGCGCCCATGCCGAGACCGGTCTGGCGCAGGAACTCGCGTCGGGAGTTGGGGGTCGGCACGAAATTGCCGCAGCTGGAGTCTTTCATTGTGGGGATTTGGTTGGGGTTAAATATGAGGGGTTGTTTTGAATATTCAAACTAGTTTGGTTGGGGTGATTAATTCAGATAAACGAACTCGTTGGAGCAGATCATCGACTGGGCCAGCATGACCCAGGGGCTGGCAGGCACCTTACGGTCGACCTTTTCGGTGTTATTCACGATTTTTCCGCCTTGAACCGAGGTTTCGATCTTCACCTCGGGAGCGGCCTTGGTGGCGACGGCCGCGGCAGCGGCCTTGGCCTTGGCCTTCTCGGCCTTGGCCCTGGCGACTTTGTCAGCCTTGGGGGCGGCGGGCGGCTCGTCGATGTAGCCGGCGATACGGGCGACGAACTCACGGGAGATCTGGCGCTCCTGCACGGTCGGGGAGCGCTGGTACATGATGCGGTAAAGCAGGGTCACGCGCTCGTCGTCGGAACTGGCCTTGGTCATCTCGGGGCGGGCGTTGACGTTACGGGCGACCTCGACCGCCAGCGGATTGTTCATGAAGTACAGCGCCTGCTGCGGGACGATGGTGGAGCCGCGAATCGAGTTCGCCATGTTGGGGTCGGCGAAGTCGAACTGGGACTGGAACTCGCTGAGCTTGTCGCGATCGATGAAGCCGTAGATGGTACGACGGTAGCTGTAAGGCTCGTCGGTGATGTTCACCGCGCGTCCACCGAGGGCGCGGTCGAGCTTGCCGGAGAGCAGGAGCATCGAGTCGCGGATGGACTCGAAGTCGAGGCGACGGAGGTTCGCGTGCCAGAGGAACTTGTTGGCCGCATCGATCTTCAGCGGATCGACCGCCGACTTCTGCGCGATGAGCGGATTGGCGTTCGGGTTGGCCGACTGGCGGTAGGTCGCCGAAAGCAGGATCTTCTTGTGCATCTTCTTGATCGACCAACCGCCTTCGACGAAGGTCGTGGCCATCCAGTCGAGGAGCTCGGGGTGGCTCGGCGCTTCGGACATGTTGCCGAAGTCGTCCGGCGTGGTGACGATGCCGATGCCGAAGTGGTGCATCCAGAGACGGTTCACGAGGACGCGCGCGGTCAGCGGATTCGTGCGGCTGGCGATGGCCAGGGCGAGCTCACGGCGGCCGCTGCCTTCGTAGAACGGCAGGCGGTCGGGGCCGGCGAGCACTTCGAGGAACTGGCGCGGCGCGACCGGACCGCGCTTGTTGCGGTCGCCGCGGATATACACGTAGCTGTCGCGGGGCTTCTCGACGTCGGTGATCACCATCGCGGTGCCGGGGCCACGGTGGAGATGTCCTCGACGTTGGGCAGCGGCCAAGGGAAGGCGGCGAGCTGGGCGACGGCGGGGTCGTCCTTGTCACCCTTGCGGCCCGGCTGGCTGCGCATCTGGATGTGCGCGACGATCTTGTCGTGATGCTTCTTGAAGATGGCCTGGTAGGCGAAGGCGACTTCCTCGAGGGACTTCGGCTTGAGTCCGCGGAGAGCGTCGGCGACGAGCGGGTTCACGGGGTTCTTCTTATCCGCGAGGGCGGCCTCGATGATCGCAGGGGCCTGCTTCTCGAAGTTTTCGGCGCCGATCTTCTTGAGGCGGACGAGCGGCCCGGTGATCGGATTCTCCGGCCGGGAGACGGAGGACGCGAAGGAGGGGTCCAGTTCGCGGCTCTGACCGAGGTCGAATTTCTTCAGGATATCGAAGCCCGCGGTGCTGCGGAAACCACCGGACAACGTGGCGAGGGCGCGGGGCGCGAACTCGCGATGGTAGGCGGCCTGCATCCCGGCGAGATGCTTGTAGTAGCCTCCGGCGGTGGTGTTGATGAGCTCGCCGAGCTTCTTCTCGTAATCGGCGCGGTAGGCGTTGGTCGGCGCGTTCTTGCCGATGAGGAGCGGATCGCGGATGACCGGATTCTGCTGTGGTTCGACGACCGAGGAGAAGATGCCGTGGAGGGAGTAGTAGTCGGCGGCCGGGATCGGGTCGAACTTATGGTCGTGGCAACGCGAGCAGGCGACGGTCAGGCCAAGGAAGCCCTTCGTCGTGGCGTCGATGCGCTCATCGATGGTGTCGTCGTTGTTCTGGAAACGCTTGCCGACGGTGATGAAGCCGAGGGCGGAGAGGCGCGGGTCGTCCTTGGTCAGGTCGGGCAGTCGGTCGGCGGCGAGCTGTTCGATGATGAACTGGTCGTAGGGCTTGTCGGTGTTGAAGGCGTCGATGACGTAATCGCGATAGGTCCAGGAGGCCTCGAAGGTCTCGATGGTGCCGTTACGCTTCAGGCCCTTGGTGTCGGAGTAACGGGCGGTGTCGAGCCAGTGACGGGCCCAGCGTTCGCCGTAGTGGGGCGAGGCGAGCAGGCGGTCGACGGTGCGCTCGACGACGGCGGTCGACAACTCGTGATCGCGGTCATCGACGCCTGCATGGTGCCGCTCGAGATTGTCGTCGAGGCGAAGGGACTCGTCTCGATGGAGACCGGGATCCCACCGGAGCGAATGCTCATCTCCGCAACGCATACGCACTCCGCGGCGGCTCTCACGCCGGTGTTTCAGTGCGATCCCTCGCCCGACTATGTCGCCACGGTGGCCGGGAGGATCGCCCGCGGCATGATCCGGGCCGTGGCCAATCTCGAACCGGCGGAATGCGGCTGGGCATCCAG
>RFRI01000078.1 GCA_009924535.1 Verrucomicrobiota bacterium | reverse complement strand
CGCGGAGTGGGGCGAGGTGGTGGTGGCGTTTTATCCGCGGACGGCGCGCACGCCGGATCTCGCGCGGGCCGTGGCCGGGGTCTCGCCGATGCCGCGGAACAGGTAACCCACGCCGTTGGCGGCGGTGGACTGGGCCGGGGTCGGGTTGGTCCAGGCCGTGGTGCTGCGGAACGCGAGGATCGTCTGGGCGAAGCTGGCGTTCTGCTGCGTGACGGTGATCGTGTTGGCGCCGCGGCTGCTGAGGACGAGGGTGTTGAAGTTCTCGTACGTCGGGAAGGCGCTGCTGAGGGCGCCGATGAGGTTGAGGTTACCTCCGCGCATCGTCAGGTCGTAGTAGAGACCGCTCTGCTGGTTGGAGAAACGGCCCTTGTCGAAGTTGACGAGCGAGTCGTCGACGGTGACGGTGGCGCCGTTCTCGATGAAGAGCTTGGAGCGCCAGGTGCCGTTGGCGTCGATGATCAGCGAACCCTGCTTCACGACGAGACCGTTGCCGGTCGTGTCGGTGACGTTCGTCGTGTTGCTGGACTTGATCCAGAAGGTGCCGGTGCCGTACTTCTCGATCGAGCTGTAGGTCGTGCCCGGGGCGACGGTGAGTTCGGTGGTGCTGAGGACGAAGTTGCCGTTGCCGGCGAAGCGGAGCGCGGTGTTGCCGATGGTGCTGTTGATGCCGGCGTAGATGCCGCCCATGAGGTTCAGCGTGCTGCCCGCCTCGGTGGAACCGATGACCGCGCCGTACGGCATGGTGATCAGGCCCGTCACGTAGTTGGTGCCGGCGAGGCTCTGGAGCTGGCCGCCGAAGTTGACGCCGCCGTTGATCTGGGCGCCCGAAGCCTGGAGCGTGATCGGATTGGACCAGGTGAAGCCGCCCGAGAGCTGGAGGGCCGTGCCCATGTTGGTCGAGCCCGGCGAGACGGAGATCGCGCCCGTGCCCGCCGCGTTGGCGGAGGTGAGGCGGACGACGCCGGCGTTGACGGTCAGGCCGCCGGTCCAGGCGCTGTTGTTGGCGGAGAGGACGAGCGTACCCGCTTCGTTCTTGAAGAGGCCGTTGGTGAGGGCGCCGAAGCTGAACGGCGAGGTCAGCGTGAGGGTCTTCCCGGTGGTGACCGTGAAGGCGTCGCTGACGGCGTTCAGGTTGAACGTACGGGCCGAGGAGAAGGATTCCGTCGCGCGGAAGCCGGTGTTTTCGGTGCCGGTGGCGGAGATCGTGACCGTGTTGGCCGCGTCGCCGAGGGCCGCGTCGGAATTGACGCTCAGGAGGCCGCCCTGGATGTCGACGGTCTTGCCGGCGCCGCCGAAGGTGTTGATGCCGCCGAGGGCGAGGAAGCCCGCGCCGGTCTTGGTGAGCGTGAGGCCCGCGCCGCCGTCGGAGAGGATGCCGTCGACGGTGTAAGTCGGATAGGCGGTGAGGGTCTGGTTGGTCGCCGTGGCGGTGGCCGCGGAGGTCAGCAGGAAGGTCGTCGTGTTGGAGACGGAGAAGACCTTCGTGGAAGCCGGGATGTTCGCGCCGGTGACCGGCATGCCCATCGTGAGCACGGAGGTGCCGTTGACCGGGAGGGTGACCGTCGTGTTCGAGTTGAGGCCCGCGCCGGTGAGGCTGAGGGACGCGGCGTTGATCGTGGCGTTGTCGGTCAGGCTGACCGCGCCGTTACCGAAGGACAAGTTGTTGCCGGAGACGGTGAAGCCCTGCTTCCAGACCATCGCATTGGAAGCGGCGAGCGTCACGGCCGCGCCGGCGACGTTGTTGATCGTCACGCCGGTGCCGAGTTGGAAGAGGCCGCTGCCGACGGCGCTGGCGGAACCGAGGTTGAGCGTGCCGTCCGTGAAGTTCAGGCCGCCCGCACCGGTGTTGGCACCGGAAAGCGTGAGCGTGCCCGCGCCGATCTTGGTGATCGGGCCGGCGAAGGTGACGGGGCCGGTGAGGGCCAGCGAGGAGCCGTTCGTACCCGTGCCGACGACCTTCCAGGTCTGCGCACCCGCGGCAACGAGCGGAGCCGAGATGGTAATGGCACCCGCATCCGTGTTGACGGCGATGCCGTTGGCGGAGCTACCCGGGGTGAGCGTCAGGGTACCCGCGGTACCCTGAGCAATGGCGATCGAGGGCACGCCGGTGAGGGCGTTGAAGATGAGGCTGTCGACGGAGAGGTCGCCGTCGAGGGTCAGGTTCTTGGCGCCGGCGGTGACGTTGGCGGTACCGAAGACCAGCGCATCGGTCAGGAGCGGAAGCACGCCGGTGTCGTTCGCGCCGGAGGCGTCGGTGGCCCAGTTGGTGTTACCGGCGTTATTCGCAAGGAGCGAGTTGCCCTGGTCGCCGTTGAAGAAGGCGGTGGTGATCTGGCTGGCCTGCACACGCAGGATCGTGCTGCCGCTCTCGAGGGTGATACGGTAGTTGAGGGTCGTCGGGGCGTTGCCGAGGATCCACGTGGCGCCGGCGAGGCTGCCGCTGGCGTCGGTGATCAGGTCGTAGGTGCCGACGGCGAGACTGCCGAGGTTGTTCAGGTTGAGCGAGATGATGCCGGACAGCGCGGGCGTGCCATTGAGGACGAGCTTGTCGCTCACGCCCGGAGCATTGAGGTCGAAGCCGAGGGCCGAACCGTTGGCCATCGTCATCGCCACGCCCGAAGTCGTGACCGTGGTGCTGTCGTACAGGTTGAGGGTCGCGCCGGAGGCGACGTTGAGCGAGCCGAGGCCGCTGGACGCGAAGCCGGCGTTCAGGACGCCCTGCGCGACCACGACGCCGCCCGTACCGAGGTCGGCGGTGTTAGCGACGGTCACCGTGCCGGCGCCGGTCTTGGTGAGGATGCCGGTGGTGCCGGTCAGTCCGCTGCTCAACGTGAGCGTGCCGGTCTTGCTGGCCGCTTCGATCGTGCCGCCGACGTTGCTGACGGCGAAGTTCTGGCTGGCCGAGGCCGCCGAGGCGCCCGCGTAGCGGAGGGTGCCGCCGTTGACCGTCACGACGTTGGAGCCGGAAGCGTCGCCGAGGTTAGGTCCGCTGGTGAAGGAAAGGACGCCCGCGTTGACGGACACCGGTCCGGAGAAGGTATTGGCGCCCGAGAGGACGACCGTTCCGGAGGTGGTCTTGATGAGGCCGGAAGCGCCGGCGAGCTTGCCGGAGATCGTGCCGCTGCGGACGTCGAAGTCCGCCAAGCTGGAGGAGAGGCTGCCGGTCGTACCGAGGATCGAGCCGGAAGTCAGGCGGACCGTGCCGACGGCTTCGTCGAAGGTGCCGACGTTCAGGCTGCCGCCGTTGACGTTGACGAGGGCGACGTCGGAGAGGACATCGACCGCGCCGATGGCGACGCTGCCCGCGTTGATCGTCGTCGCGCCGTTGAACAAGGTGCTGCTGCCCGCGAGGGTCAGCGTGCCCGCGCCGTTCTTGACGAGGGCGGCGGCCATGCCGCCGGACATCACGCCGGTGACCGACGTGTTGCTCGCGCCGGCGATGGTGAGGGTGCGGACGCCGGCGGTGACATTGCCGGAGAGCGTGAGCGTGCCCGCGTCGGACTGGACGGAGCTGTCGCCGGAGAGCGTGACCGGACCGCCGAAGGTATTGTTGCCGCTGAGATTGCGGAGGGCGCCGGCGGCGCCGAAGCCCGTGCCGGTGAGGCTGAGCGGTTCGGAGGCGACGCTGACGTTGCCCTGGAGCTCGAGGGAGGCGCCGGAAGCGACGACCGTGCCGGAAGTCGCGTCGCCGAGGCCGTTGGCGCCGTTGACGCTGACCGTGCCCGCGTTGACGTTGACCGCGCCCTGGAAGGTGCTGTTGCCGCCGAGGGTGAGCTTGCCGTTACCGGTCTTGGTGAGGCCGGTCGTGGTGCCGGTGATGGCGCCGGAGACGACGGTGTTGCCCGCGCCCGTGAAGGTGACGTCGTTCACGTCCGCCACGATCGCCGTGGCGTTATTGAGCGTCAGCGTACCCGCGTCGGACTGGATGGTGGTCGCGCCGCCGAGGGTGACGGTGCCGCCGAAGGTGTTCGCGCCGGTGAAGTTACGCAGCGCGCCGTTGGAGGCGTTGCCCGTGCCGGAGATCGCCAGCGCTTCCGCGCCGACGGTGATGCCGCCCTGGAGTTCAAGGGAAGCGCCCGAGGCGACGCTCGTGCCGGCGCCGACGCCGCCGAGGGCGTTGGCGTGGGCGAGGCTGACGAGACCGGCGGAGATCGTGGTCGCGCCGGCGTAGCTGTTGTTGCCCGAGAGGGTGATCGCGCCCGTGCCGCTCACCGCGAGGGTGCCCGAGCCCGAGATCGTATTGGCCACGGCGTAGGCGTTGGAGCGGTTGATGACCAGCGCCGCGTTGTTGATGACGGACGTGGTGCCCAGCGTACCCGTGGTCGAGCCCGTGCCTACCTGGACCGTGCCGGCCGAGATGGTGAAGTTGCCCGAGAAGGAGTTGATGCCTTCGAGGATGAGCGTGTTGTTGCCGGAGACGACGCCCGCGGTCTTCGCGAAGCCGAGGCCGCCGTTGATTTCGCCGACGTTGCGGATCGTGCCGGAGCGGAGGTTGAGCGTGTTGATCGGACGGGCCGCGGCGCCGATGACGAAGCCGTTGAGGTTCAGCGTGGCGTTGTCGACCGTCAGGGTCGAAGTGACCGAGCCGGAACCGGCGCCGGTGCCCTTCACGATGTTACCGCGGACGTCGAGCGTGCCGCCGTTGAGCGCGAGGGACGTGGTCACCAGGCCGTTCGCGTTGCTGGAAGCGCCGAGGGTGATCGGGCCGAGGATGGTGAGGGTCGGGGTGCCGGTGACGTTGACGGCCGCGACGACGGTGCCGCCGCCGGCGGTCGTGACGGTGCTGTTGCCGATCGTCATGCCGGCGACGCCGACATTGAAGGCCAAGGTGCCGCCGAGGTTCACGGTTCCCGTCGTGGCGTTGGTGTCGTTGCTCGCGCGGTTGGCGATCATGACCGTGCTCGCGTCGAAGGTGCCCATGTCCATCGACAGGGTCGCGGTCGTCAGGCCACCGGTGGTGGCGGTACGCGCGCCGACGGTCAGGGTGCTGACGAGCATGTCCGTCGGGTGACCGGTCAGGTCGAAGTTGATGACCGGGGCGTAACCCGTGGTGGAGGCCACGTTCGCGATGTTCAGGGTCGAACGTCCCGTACCCAGGCGGTTACGGAGCGTGAAGGAACCCGTGCTCGCGAGGAAGCTGATGCTCAGGCCGGCGCGATCGCCGCCGAAGTTGACGGTATCGGTCCACCAGGTGTTGGAGGTCGTGCCGAGGCGGATGGATTCGTCGACGCCGATCGGGGAGTTGGTCGAGATGTCGTTCGCGATGACCGTGCTGACCGGGGCGAAGAGGATCGTCGAACCGCCGCCGCCCGTGCCGCCGCCGCCGTTGGTGGTCGAGGCGTCGCCGACGCGGAACGTGCCGGTCGCGAGGTTGGCGTAGAAGACCGCCAGGCCGCTGAGATCGAGGTAGGCCTTGTTGGAGAAGCCGTCGTAGGTGGAGGTATTGCCGCCGATCTGGACGTTGTACTTGCTCGAATTGCCGACGCCGCCGATGGACAGCGTGCCGCCGCCGGTGACGGCGAGGCGGGTGTCGGTGACCGCGCCGGAAGCGTAGCCGATGGTGACGTTGCCGCGGACCAGGAGGGTCTGGCCGGAGCCGATGGCGAGGGTGTTCGCGATCGCGCCCTTGGTACGGACGACGAGGCCGCCGACCGTGCCGGCGCCGTTGGTGAGGTCGAGGCCGCTGACGACGGTCGCGCCGTTGGCGGAACCGTAGTAAAGGATGCCCGTGGAATTGAGCGTGTTCGCCGCGGCGGAACTGACCGTGCCGGAGCTGCCGAGGACGATGGCGCCCGGACCGCTGATGACGTTGGCCGCCGAGAGGGCGTAAGCGTCGGAGCGGGCGAAGATCAACGAGCCCGCATTGACGAGGGCGCCGGTACCGGCCGCGCCGGTCGTGCCGAAGTTGCCGATCTGGAGGGTCGCGGTCGCGCCGATGTTCGTCGCGCCGGAGTAGGTGTTCGCGCCCGTGAGGGTGACGGCGCCGACGCCCGAGAGCGTCAGGCTCGTCTTGCGGGAACCGACGGTGGCGATGGCGTCCTGGATGGTGCTGCCGAAGACCGTGGCGCCGCCGGCGTAATTGAAGACCGCGTCGGCGGTGGTGCTGGTGTTGCCGATGATCTGGGCCGAAGCCGTCGAGCCGACGCCGGTGGCGAAGGAGCTGACGGTCTGCGTGAAGCCGTTGAGGTCGAGGATGCCGACCGTCGCGTTGCCGCCGAGGGTCAGGGCCCCCGTCGAGAAGGCGTTGTTCGCGCCAAGGCGCGCGGTGCCGTTGGCGATGACCGTGCCGCCGGTGTAGGTATTGGTGTTGGCGAAGCTGAGGGTGCCGCCGCCGGTGTAGGCGATGCCGATACGGGTGTTGCTGGCCGATTCGACGAAGGCGCCGCCGAAGGAGACCGTACCGCCGCCGGAGAAGGTCAGCGTCGCGGTACCGACCGCGCTGTTCAGGATCGTCTGGTTGGCGGCCGTGCCGGCCGTCGCGAGGTTCGTGAAGGTCTTGCTGAAGCCGTTGAGCTCGAGCGTGGCGGAGTTGCCGACGCTGCCGAGCACGACGCTCGTCGAGTTGGCCCAGGCCGAAGCCGCGCCGATGGTCAGCGTGCCGGAGGCGACGTTGGTCGCGCCGGAGTAGCCGTTGACGCCGGTCAGGGTCAGGTTGCCGCCCGCGGCCATGCGGCTCGTGAAGGCGCCCG
>RFRI01000077.1 GCA_009924535.1 Verrucomicrobiota bacterium | reverse complement strand
GAATGCCACGCTGGTGATGCGCCCGCTGATCTCGCCGTCCATGATGACCAGGTGGCTCTCGGATGGCATGTCGGGGTGGCTGTCCTGGCTGGCGTCCATGCCGGGGATGTCCAGCGTGAAGCCGACCAGGTCCGCCAGATCGGGGTGTCCAATGGCGCCAAAGTGATCGCCTCGCAGGTCGGCGCGACCGCGTCGAAGTCGACGTCGCCTACGATGCGGTAGCCGGTCTTCTTCGTGGCGTCGGGCACGCGGTTGATGCCGACGTCGATGACGACGGCGCCGGGCTTGACCATGTCGGCGGTGATGAAGCGGGGCTTGCCGATCGCGGCGACGACGATGTCGGCCTGGCGGACGATGGCGGCCAGGTCCTTCGTGCGGGAGTGGGCGATGGTGACGGTGCAGTCGCAACCTTTGGCGAGGAGCAGGGCGGCGGCGGGCTTGCCGACGATGAGCGAGCGGCCGACGACCACGGCATGCTTGCCCGCGGTCTCGATGCCGGAGCGGCGAAGGAGTTCGATGACGCCGGCGGGAGTGCAGGCGGCGAAGGCGCCGGGGAGCTCCTGGACGAGTCGGCCGATGCTCTGCGTGCCGAAGCCGTCGACATCCTTGTCCGGCGAGACGCGATTGAAGACTTCGGTCTCGGGGAGGTGCTTGGGCAACGGGGCCTGGATCAGGATGCCGTGGACCGACTTGTCGGCGTTGAGGGCGTCGAGGTGGGCGAAGAGTTCTTCCTTGGAGACCGTCTCGGGGAAGAGCTGGAGCGAGGCCTTCATGCCGACTTCGGCCGCGGTCTTCTGCTTCTTGGTCACGTAGGACACGGAGGCGGGATCGTCGCCGACGCGCACGAAGGCCACGTGGGGCATGACCGGGGCGAGCTTGGCCACGCGTTCCTTGACTTCGGCGAGGACCTGTTGGGCGATGGCGTTTCCGTCGATGAGGCGCATGGGGGATGACTAAGACGGTCAGGCCGCCGAGGGCGAGAAAAGTCCTTCGTCTCGCCGGCCGATTGATTGTCTCGCCCTGTGGGGGCAAATGCCTCAATCCAGTGGCGTGCCCTCCGAAGGACCCATGCGTATTCATAAGTTCCTCGCCCAGGCGGGGGTCTGCTCCCGCCGTGAGGCGGAGCGTCTGGTCGCCTCGGGGTCCGTGATGATCAACGGGAAGCTGGCCGTGACCGGACAGCCGGTCGACCCGGCCGTGGACGTCGTCCTCTGCCAGGGCCAGCACATCAAGCCGTTGAACCGCACGGTGGTGCTGATGATGAACAAGCCTCGTGGCTATCTCTGCACCAACGATGACTCGCACGGCGGCCAGACGGTGTTCGACATGGTCCCTCCGGAATACGGCAAGCTGCGTCTGTTCTGCGTCGGTCGTCTCGACAAGGATTCCGAGGGCCTGCTGATTTTGACCAACGACGGAGAACTGGCCAACAAGGTCATGCATCCCTCCGGTGGCGTCATCAAGCGCTACGAGATCATCCTTAACCGTGATTACGACCCCACGCTCACGCCGCGCCTGCTCAAGGGTGCCGTCGAAGAAGGGGAGCACCTGCGCTTCAAGAAGGTCATCCGCCATCCGGATAACGCCGCCCACCTCGAGGTGCATCTCGACCAAGGGCGCAAGCGCGAGATCCGTCGCCTCTTCGAGATCTTCGGCTTCCATGTGAAGACCCTGCGCCGCTTCCAGATCGGCGGGCTGGTCCTGCGCAAGATGCCCTTGGGTGATTGTCGCCCGCTTTCCCGCAAGGAAATCGACTCGATTTTCGAGAACTGAGGCCGCGAGGCCATCTAGGGCTTGCACCCTGCGTCTAGTGGTTTTTCTTTAGGGGTGCCCCTAAGCCGTGACCCCCTCGCGTCTGTTATTCCTTTTCTTTTGCGCCTGCTCCCTTTGGGCCGGCCCTGAGACGTCCATGAAGCTTCCATCATGTTCGTCCAGACCGGTGGCCACGGGTGTGGCTTTGGTATCGGCAATGAAGACGGCAAGGCGCCTTCGGCCGGCATGGGTTTCAGCAATGGCGGCGGCGACTCGGTCGGGCTTGGACTGTGGATCGTCAACGAGGAGCGCGGACGGAATCTCACCCCGAAGGAGAACCCGATGCCTAAGGATAATACCTACAGCAAGAAGTTCCACCGCTTCGGCTTCCAGTGGGGACCTGCCGATTACCGATGGTACCTGGACGGTCGGCTGGCCAATACCATCCGGATTTCTCCGACGATCCCGGCGACGCCCAAGCCGATGTTCATCTCGTTTGACCATAACCGACTGCCTGAGGCCGGGCTCCTGAAAAACTTCAAGGACCCCCATATGGGCCCCGAACCCATGCGGGTCGACTGGGTCAAGGTCTACCAATGAGAGGGTAGGGCTTGCCTCTTTCCGACCGCCGATTTTAATCGTTCTCACCCCTGTTTCATGAAAGCCCTCCCGCTTTTTTCCCTCCTTGCCGCCCTGACGCTGGGCGCAGCTCCCAATAACGGCCTGAAGCCGGTCTGGGAGGATGATTTCAACGCCAAGGAGCTCGACACCAAGAAGTGGAACGCGGGCGGCGGCGCGCGCATCGTCGACGGCAAGCTGCAGATCGAGGTGACTTCCAACGGTAAGCCGGGTTTCTGGAGTGGCAGCTGGGTCAACTCTTCCAAGAAGTTCACGCACGCCCAAGGTTACTTCGAGGCTTCCATCCGCGCCGTGCAGTCCAAGGGCCGTGGCTGGGTCACGTTCGGCATCCGTAACGAAGACTTGTCGAAGAGCCCCTCCGCGGCCATGCGCTTCACCTTCACGGGTGCGGACAAGATTTCTCCTGACCTGGATATCGTCGACGAAGCCGGCTCCCATCACCTGACCCCCAAGGAGCCAGTGATTTCGATGGACGGCGGAAAGTCTTACAAGAAGTTCCTGACCTACGGCCTCCAGTGGACCGATAAGGCTTACATCTGGTACGTCGAAGGCCGCCAGGTCCATAAGATGTCCCGCCCGATCCCGAGCGCCCCGATGTACCTCGAGTTTTACCAGGCCCTGCCCGAAGGCGGTCTGCTCAAGGATTTCACGAATCCCAAGCTCGGCCCCGAGCCGTTGCAGATCGATTGGGTCAAGGTCTTCAAGATCCCATGAGATTCCTCTGCCTGCTCCTCGCTGCGTCCGCTTTGGCCGTCGATCCGAAGACCGGGATGAAGGTCACGTTCTCCGACGACTTCACCGGCGAGGCGCTCGATGAGACCAAGTGGACCATGCCGGCCAACCGCGAGACGGTGACCATCGTCAAGGGCGGCAAGGACAAGGTCCTGCGTATCTCCCTGCGTAAGGCCGAGGACATGATCCAGTGGAACGGCGTGACCACCAACGGCAAGTTCGAGCAGATGTACGGCTACTTCGAGGCCTCGATCAGGATGCCCGCCTACAAGGGTCACACGGCGATCTTCCGCCTCGGGCCGGCCGACGAAAAACTGACCCCGAACATGCTGCTCATTTTCGAAGGACTCGGCGCCGACCAGATCATGCCTTGGGCGCGGAGGAACGACGATTCTGGTCAACGCGATTCCCGCCCCGAAGGAAAGTGGACGCAGTTCCTCAAGGCCGGCGAAGCCGCCAAGAAGTTCAACACCTACGGCATCCTCTGGACGGAGAAATCCTTCACCTGGTTCATCAACGGCAAGAAGGCGCACCAGGTCGACAAGCAGGATGTCGCCAAGCCCATGCGCTTCCAGCTCGCCCACCGGGTCTCCGAGGCCGAACGCCCCAGCCTTAACCTCAAGCAGCTCCCTGACGATATGGAAAGGGCGACGGTCGGCGAGCCGACCGCGATCACGACTTTCAAGGCGGCCAAGATTTCCGGAGTCCGGATCACGCTCATCAAGAAGGAGGACATGATCCAGACCAACGGCATCACTACTCGCGGCAAGTTCGAGCAGGCCCGCGGCTACTTCGAGGCCTCCATCCGCATGAACGGATACAAAGGGCACGGCGGCACGATGTCGCTCCGTGCGAAGGACGATAAGGTGACCCCGTGCATGAACCTTTATTGGGAAAGCGCCGGTGCCGATTACCTCACCCCCTTGGGTCGCTACCTCGACGATAAGGGACAGCACGAGCTCCGCTCCGAGACTTCCGGCACCAAGCTCATGAAGGCCGGAGAGTCCTCCAAGAAGTTCAACACCTATGGCTTTCTCTGGACCGAGAAGGGTTTCACCTGGTTCCTCAACGGCAAGCCCGTGCATAAGGTCGACCGCCCCGTGGTCGACGCCCCGATGAGCCTCAGCATCAGCCATCGCTGCGGCGAATGGGAACGTCCGAACCTCAACCTGAAGCAGCTGCCGGACGACATCGAGGTCGATTGGGTCAAGATCTGGAAGTGATCGCCATGCGCGCGCTCGCATTCCTCTTTCTGGCCTCCGCCGCCTTCGCCGCCGATCCTTCGGCGGGCAAGAAGATCGTCTTCTCGGATGACTTTAATGGCGACAAGATCGATGAGACGAAGTGGAACGTGGCCGGTGCTCGCGAGACTTTGACTTTCGTCAAGGTCGGCAAGGAAAGCGCCTTGCGGATCGGCCTCAAGATGGGCCCGGACATGATTCAGACGAATAGCATCAGTACGCGCGGAAAGTTCAGCCAGCAGTACGGTTACTTCGAGGCTTCGATCCGCATGAACGCGACCGAGGGTCACTCCGGGACGTTCCGCATCGCCAGCGACGACGAGAAGACCGCGCCGAGCCTCAACGTGGTTTTTGGCTCGGTCGGCAAAGATCGTGTCAATCCGTGGGCCCGCGCCACGCTTGAATCGGGCCAGCAGGATTTCCGCCCGGAGAAGCCTCTGCCGGCGATGAAGTCGGGCGACCTCTCCAAGAAATTCCATACCTACGGGGTCCTCTGGACCGACAAGGCCTTCACCTGGTTCATGGACGGCAAGCCTGTCCATAAGCTCGAACGGAAGGAATTCGTCCGTCCGATGAACCTCGCGCTGAGCCACCGCGTCCTAGAAGACGACCGCCCCAAGCTGAATCTCAAGCAGCTGCCGGACGACATCGACATCGATTGGGTCAAGGTCTGGAAGTAAGGCCACCCTTGGAAAAGAGGTTTGCATCAGAACCCCGCTAGGCATCCTGCGGGGTACTTTCATGTCCGCACCTTACGACAAGAACCATCCCTTCCCGGCCCGCCTCGTCGACCGCCGTCGCCTGAGCTCTCCGGCCAGCCAGAAGGACACCCAGCACTTCTCCGTCTCCCTCGCCGGCAGCGGCCTGACCTACAAGTGCGGCGACAGCCTTGGCGTCTTCCCGACCAACAACGCCGCGGCCGTGGCCGCCTTGCTTCAGGCCGCCGGCTTCACGGGCGAAGAGCCGGTGACGATTCCGAAGGACCTTGCCCCGATACCGCTTCGCCAGGCGCTGTCGACCCGCCTCGCCCTCAACGGTCCGACCTATAAGTTCGCCCAGCTCCTGCACGACCGCGCCACCGACGATGCCGACAAGGCACGCCTCGCGGCCGCCATCGGCGAAGCCGACCCCGAGAAGAAGAAGGCCTGGATGGAGCAGCGCGAGTTCCTCGACCTTTTCCTTGAAAATCCCTCCGCCCGTCCGTCCGCCCAGGAGCTCATCGAACTCATGCGCAAGCTGATGCCGCGCCTCTACTCGATATCGTCTGCGCCTTCGAAGTATCCTCAGGAAATCCACCTGACCGTCGCCGTCGTCCGTTACGAGACCAACGGCCGTCAGCGCGAAGGCGTCTGCTCGAGCTACCTCGCCGACCGTGCCCGTATGAACGAGCCTGATCTGCCCATCTTCGTGGCGGATTCCCATTTCGGCCTCCCTGCCGATGACAGCATTCCCGTCATCATGGTCGGCCCCGGCACCGGCGTGGCTCCTTTCCGCAGCTTCGTGATGGACCGCGCCACCCGCGGCGCCAAGGGCCCGAACTGGCTCTTCTTCGGCGACCAGCGCAAGGACCACGACTTCCTGTACGCCGACGAATGGGCGGAGTACCAGAAGTCCGGCGTGCTGACGCGCCTCGACACCGCTTTTTCCCGCGACCAGGCCGCGAAGGTCTACGTCCAGGATCGCATGCGCGAGAACGCCGTCGAGCTCTGGAAGTGGATCCAGCAAGGCGCCTATTTCTACGTCTGCGGCGACGCCAAGCGCATGGCCAAGGACGTCGATGCGGCGCTGCACGCCATCGTGGCCGAGCAGGCCGGCCTGACGCCTGAGGCCGCCGTGGAATGGGTGAAGCAGTTCAAGAAGGACGGCCGCTATCAGCGCGACGTCTACTGAGCGCGGAGGGTGGGGCAGGACGCTGCCGGCGGGGCATTAGCCACTTGCCAGCAGCCCGGTTTCCTTGCACATAAAACCCCGATGCATCTCACGCACTCTCCTCGCGTCGCCCTCGTCACCGGAGCCGGTCGCGGCATCGGCAAGGCCATCGCGGAACGTCTCGCTTCCCACGGTCACACCGTGCTCTGCGTCTCGAAGTCGGACACCTGCGTGCAGGTCGCCAATGACATCCTCGCCAAGGGCCAGAAGGCCAAGGCCTTCCAGGTCGACGTCTCGGACGCCGCCGCGGTCGCCAAGGCGTGCGAGCAGATCAATGCCGAGTTCGGCGCCGTCGAGATCCTCGTCAACAATGCCGGCATCACCCGCGATAAGCTCGTCATGGCGATGTCGGAGCAGGAATGGAACGACGTTCTCTCCACCAATCTATCTTCCGCCT
>RFRI01000076.1 GCA_009924535.1 Verrucomicrobiota bacterium | reverse complement strand
CGCGTCATGGACGTCGGTACCGGCGGCGGCTTCCCCGGCCTCATCCTCGCCGTCCTCTACCCCAAGGCCCGCTTCACGCTCGTCGACTCCGTCGGCAAGAAGATCACGGTCGTCACCGACATAGCCGCGCGCCTCGGCCTCAAGAACGTCGACGTCAAGAACGCCCGCGCCGAGACGATGAACCACGAGCACGACTTCGTCACCGGACGCGCAGTGGCCGACCTCCGCACGTTCGTCCACAACACCCGCCAGCTTCTGTGCAAGGGCGCCAAGCACTCCCTACCCAACGGCATTCTCTACTGGCAGGGCGGCGACCCCGCCGAGGAGGCCGCGAAGTCCAACCTGAACCCCGTGTTCAGCTTCGAACTCCGCCCCCTGCTCTGGAACGACGAGAAATTCGAAGGCAAACGCATCGTGCTTTACCGCAGCCAGGATCTCCTGCGTTGCAAGAAGCCCGACCTGCCGGGGATGACACAATAGTCCTGCCCCGTGCCTTGACCCGTGGACGGCAACCCGCAGGGTAAAGCCGATGTCCCGTCAGAGACTCCCACTGAACCCGGCCGGCGAGCGCCTTGAGGCCCTCCTGCGCCAGCGCATCGTCTACCTCGACGGCGCGATGGGCACCATGATCCAGCAGCTGAAGCTGCAGGAAGCGGACTACCGCGGCGAGCGTTTCGCCAGCCACCCGGGCCAGCTCAAGGGTAACAACGACCTCCTGGTCATCACCAAGCCGGCCGTCATCCGCGATATCCACCGCGCCTACCTCGATGCCGGCGCGGACATTCTCGAGACCAACACCTTCAACGGCACGTCCATCGCGATGGAAGACTACGCGATGACAGACCTCGTCCGCGAGTTGAACACCGAAGCGGTCAAGGTCGCCCGCGCAGCCGTCGACGCCTTCAAGGCCGCGAACCCAGGCAAGGACGCCTTCGTCGCCGGTGCCATCGGCCCGACGAACAAGACGCTGTCGATGTCCCGCGACGTCAACGACTCCGCCAAGCGCGACGTGACCTTCGTCCAGGTGCGCGACTCCTACCGCGAGCAGGTCGACGCCCTGATCGACGCCGGCGCAGACCTGCTCCTCTGCGAGACGGTCTTCGACACGCTCGTCCTGAAGGCCGCCCTCTTCGCGATTGACGAAGCCTTCGAGGCCCGCGGTTTCCGTATCCCGGTGATGATCTCAGGCACGATCACCGACGCCTCCGGCCGCACGCTCACCGGCCAGACGACCGAGTCCTTCTGGAATTCCGTCCGCCACGCCCAGCCGATCAGCATCGGCATGAACTGCGCCCTCGGCGGCGAGCAGATGCGCCCGCACATCGCGGAACTGGCGAAGAAGGCCGACATCTACGTCTCCTGCTACCCGAACGCCGGCCTGCCTAATCCGCTTTCGCCGACGGGCTTCCCCGAAGGCCCGGAAGACACCGCCGCCATCCTCGAGACCTTTGCCCGCGACGGCCTGGTCAACATCGTCGGCGGCTGCTGCGGGACCACGCCGGGCCACATCGCCGCTATCCGTCGCCGCACCGAGAAGTACACTACAAGGCCGCCCTGCGCGTCGCCAAGCAGCAGGTCGAAGCCGGCGCCACGGTCATCGATATCAACTTCGACGAAGGCATGCTGGATGGGGCCGCGGCGATGACGAAGTTCCTGAACATGGCGGCGACCGAACCGGACATCACCAAGGTGCCGTTCATGATCGACTCGTCGAAGTTCGACATCATCGAAGCCGGCCTGCGCTGCGTGCAGGGCAAGGCCATCGTGAACTCGATCTCGCTGAAGGACGGCGAGGAGAGCTTCGTGCAGCGCGCCCGCCTCTGCCGCCGCTACGGCGCCGCGATGATCGTCATGGCCTTCGACGAGAAGGGCCAGGCTGCGACGCTCGCCGACAAGATCCGCATCTGCGTCCGCGCCTTCGGCATCCTGACCGAGCAGGTCGGCGTCGACCCGCAGGACATCATCTTCGACCCGAACATCCTGACCATCGGCACCGGCATGAAGGAGCACGACCGCTACGCGGTGGACTTCATCGAAGCTGTCACGGAGATCAAGCGCCTCTGCCCCGGCGTCCGCACCTCGGGCGGACTGTCCAACGTCTCGTTCTCCTTCCAGGGCAATAACAAGGTCCGCGAGGCGATCCACTCCGTCTTCCTCTACCATGCGGTGAAGGCCGGCCTCGACATGGCCATCGTCAACGCCGGCATGCTCGAGGTCTACAGCGAGATCGACCCGGAGCTGCGCGAGCTCGTCGAAGACCTCGTCCTCTGCCGCCGCGAAGACGCCACGGACCGCCTGCTCGAAGCCGCCCCGCGTTTCGCCGCGACGAAGACCGAAGGCGCCGACACCTCCAAGAAGAACGAATGGCGCAAGCTCGGCGTCGAAGCCCGCCTCGAACACGCCCTGGTCAAGGGTATCGACGACCATGCCGTCGCCGACACCGAAGAAGCCCGCGTCAAGCTGGGCAAGCCGCTGCTCGTCATCGAAGGCCCGCTGATGGACGGCATGCGCGTCGTCGGCAAGCTCTTCGGCGAGGGCAAGATGTTCCTCCCCCAGGTGGTGAAGTCGGCCAAGGTCATGAAGACCGCGGTCGCCCACCTCGAGCCGTTCATGGCCGCCGAGAAGGTCGGCGGCTCCACCCAGGGCTCCTTCCTCATCGCGACGGTCAAGGGCGACGTCCACGACATCGGCAAGAACATCGTCGGCGTCGTGCTCGCCTGCAACAACTACGCCGTCACCGACCTCGGCGTCATGACGCCCACCGAGAAGATCGTCGCCGAGGCCCAGCGCCTGAAGCCTGACTTCATCGGCCTGTCCGGCCTGATCACGCCCTCGCTCGACGAGATGATCACCGTCGCCCAGGAACTGAAACGCGCGGGCATCCACACGCCCCTGCTCATCGGCGGCGCGACCACCTCCAAGGAGCATACCGCCATCAAGCTCGCCCAGCATTACGACGGCCCGATGGTGCACGTCGGCGACGCCTCGCTCGTCACGACCGTGTGCAGCGACCTTCTCAATCCCGCCAAGCGCGACAGCTTCGTCGGCGACCTCAAGACCACGCAGACCGAGATGCGCGAGGCCTACGAGAAGCAGCAGCCCGCCGTCGTCATCCCGCTCGCCGAAGCCCGCCAACGTCCGCTCATCACCACCGCCCCGGTCCAGCCCGCCCCGCGCAAGCCCGGCGTGACGCTCTTCGAGCGCATCGACCCAGCCGCGGTGGCCGAGATCATCGACTGGACGCCCTTCTTCATCACCTGGTCGCTGAAGGGCGCGTTCCCGCAGATCTTCAAGTCAGCCAAGTATGGCAGCGAAGCGCGCAAGCTCTTCGACGACGCCCGCGTCGAGCTGGACGACCTCATCCGCGGCAACCGCTTCCACCTCCGGGGTGTCGCCGGCCTCTGGCCCGCCCGTCGCGTCGGCGATGACGTCGAAGTCTATGCCGACGAAGCCCAGGCCAAGCCGATCGGCCGCTTCCACTTCCTGCGCGACCAGCGTCTGCGTCCGAAGGTGACCACCTGCCGCTCGCTCGCCGATCTCGTCTCCACGCAGAACGGCGACCACCTCGGCGCCTTCGCCGTGACCGCCGGACAAGAGATCGAGGACTACGCCGCTTCCTTCAAGGCCAAGGACCCTTTCCGACAGATCCTCATCCAGGCCCTCGCCGACCGCCTCGCCGAAGGCTGCGCCGAATGGCTGCACCGCGAAGTCCGCCAGGAGCTCTGGGGTTATGCCCCGAACGAGGCCCTCACCGTCGAAGAACTCGTCGACGAGAAGTACGCAGGGCGTCGTCCCGCCGCTGGCTACCCCGCCTGCCCCGAGCACACCGAGAAGGCCGAGCTCTGGCGCTTGCTGGATGCGGACCGCCTTGGTTGCACCCTGACCGAATCGTACGCCATGAACCCGGCCGCCTCGGTGTCCGGCCTCTACTTCGGCAACCCGCAGTCGATCTACTTCGACGTCGATAATATCGGCCGCGACCAGGTCGAGGATTACGCCAAGCGTAAAGGGTGGACCATCGAGCAGGCCGAGAAGTGGCTGCGCCCGGTGCTCGGTTACAAGACCTGACCATGGAAGCGCGCGAACGGGAGAAACTCGTCACGATCGTCGGAGCAGAAGATGCCGCCGTGGTCGAACGCTTCCTCGGCGGTTGCGCCTTATGCACCCTGGTCGAAGCCGCCGACGGGGCCGAGAGCGACTGGCCCGAGTGGGCGCGCGCGGCCGCGGTGCTGCAGCGCTGGCTCGAAGCCGCCGGACGCGACGCCGACGCCGAACGCAAGCTTGGCTACCTGCATTGCACCGTCGACGCCCAGAAAGTCGTGCCGACCGCGATCCGCCCCGCCCTGCCGCAGGCCGTGGCGCGGATGTTGAAAGAGCACGGGTTTGCGGAGCAGTAAAGCGGCGGCATGCGCCGCCGCGGGGATCTGCTGGCATGGTGAACGGCTGCGAAGCAGACGCGGTGGTACCGCGCGGGGGACCTGCTGGCACGCTGGCATGCTGCGAAGGAGAGGCATCATGCGGCAGGGCTGAGCACCCCTGACCAGCCGGACGGTTGAGCGAGGGCGCTCAACCCTACCCGATACAGCCATCTCGTGGTGCGGTTCCGACCTTACCCGAGGCAGCTTATCGATTCAGTCCTCGATGCAGTCATCGATGCTGCACTCGACTCAGTCCTCTATCTGTCCTTCGCCACTTCGGCGCGGGCCTTGGCGAGGACGTCAGCGAGCTTCACTTCGGCGCCGTTCAGGCGTTTGCTCTCATCGGCGGCTTCCATGAAGGCGTAAAGTTCGAGGGTCTCCTCGGCGGAGACCTGCGCCTGGCCGGTGCGGAACATCTTCACGACGGCCGCAAGGAGCACTTCATAGCCGTCAAACTTGCCGATTTCGGCTTCGCCTTTGTCGCCGACAGCCTTGCCGCCGTAGGGTCCGCCCTTCGCCTTGCGATCCGCTTCACGGAAAACGCCCACACGACCGTCGCCCCAATTGCCAGCGACCTGAATCATGCCCTCCGGAGTTTTGTCGCGCTTCACGGAGATGCAGCCCGTGCCCATGACGGTGTAGAGGCTTTCGCAACCGTGGACGCCATACCAGTAGAGATCAGGGTGGTGCGGCTCGAGGCTGGCTGGACTGGTCGTGTAAGCCGTCTTGACCTTGCCGACCGAGCCCTGGGCGACTGCCTGGGTGCTCGCGGCGAAGCGGAGCGACGAGGAACAGAAATACACCACCCCCGCCTTCTTCGCGGCCTCTTGGATACGGATGACGTCGGCGAGCGAGCCGGCGATCGGCTTGTCGATGAAGACCGTCTTGCCGGCCTTCAGCACCGGGAGGATCTGCTCGAGGTGCACGCGGCCGTCATTGGACTCGAGCATCACGAAGTCGACCTGCGCGCAAAGCTTCTCGATCGAATCGACGATCTCGACGCCCATGCCCCTGAGCTTCTCGGTATATTCCGGGACGCGTGTCGTGCTTTCCGGGATGTCCTTGCTGCCCTGCGCGAAGGCATGCGTCACGCGGAAGCCGGCGAACTTCGCCGCGTCGGCGGGGTTCTTCGGCCCTTTGTTGAAGACGGTCGTGAACGCCACGACGTGCGACGTATCGAGGCCGATGATGCCGACCTTCTTCGGGGCCTCTTCGGCGAGGAGCGACGAGACGAAGACGGACGCAACGGCGACCATGCGGGTAAGACTGGGGAGGGTCATGCATTTTTATAATTCGGCGCCCACCAGCTTACAAGCACCCGGGGCGGCGGTTAACGCAGGACTTCGAGCAATTGAAACGCCTGCCTCGCCATCAACACGCCCAACGCCGTCCAAAGCACGCCCGTCGCGCGATCCACCCAGCGAATCGTCGCCGCGTCCTTCAGGCGTACGCGCAGGCGATCGCCCAGCAAGGCGTAGAAACTCATCACTGAGATTTCCGATCCCAAGGTGCAGAGCAGGAACACGCCCGTCGTCGACCAAGCGAACCGGTCCGAAGGAACGTTCGCCGCCTGGATGATAATGATCATCCACGGAATCGTCTTCGGGTTGGAGAAATTCACCCACGCACCCCGGAAGAAAAGCCGCCATGCACCGGCCTCGAGCGCCGCGTGGCCATCGACTCGAAGACGGTCGTCGTCGCCGAGGGCCCGGGCATCGTCGCCGCGGCCGACTCGCGCCGCATCGTCATCACCAAGGACGGCGAGGTCCCGCCCTCCCAGCTCGAGAACAAGAAGTTCAAGTCCGAGCCGTCGAAGGGCTTGTACGTCTACGACCTCCGCAAGTTCCTCAAGACCAACTCCTCCACGTGCTTCAATCAGCGTCCGCTGGTCCGCCGCGGTGATAAGGTCAAGCTAGGTGAGATCATCGCCGACGGCGCCGCCACCGACAAGGGTGAGCTCGCCCTCGGACGCAATGTCCTCGTTGGCTTCATGCCTTGGAATGGTTACAACTTCGAAGACGCGATCCTGCTCTCCGAACGTATGCTCACGGACGACGTCTTTACGTCCGTCCACATCGAAGAATTCGAAGTGACCGCCCGCGACACGAAGCTCGGGCCTGAACAGATTACCCGCGACATCCCGAACCTCGGTGAGGAAGCCCTACGCAACCTCAACCGCGACGGCGTCATCCGCATCGGTGCCGAAGTGAAGCCGGACGATATCCTCGTCGGTAAAATCACCCCGAAGTCCGAAGGCGACCTCGCCCCCGAAGAGAAGCTGCTCCGCGCCATCTTCGGCGAGAAGGCCCGCGACGTGAAGGA
>RFRI01000075.1 GCA_009924535.1 Verrucomicrobiota bacterium | reverse complement strand
GTTCCTAGCCATCGACGGACGTACCGCCGGCGCGCTGGTCGCCGCAGACAACCTCAAGCCTTCGACGGTCCAGGCCTTGAGGGAGATCCGGGCGGCCGGACTTCGCATCATCATGGCGACCGGTGACGCCGAGGCGACCGCCCAAGCCATCGGCCGCGAGCTCGGCCTCGACGAGATTCACGGCGATGCCACCCCGGGCGACAAGTTGAAGCTGGTCGCCCGCCTCCGCGCCGAAGGTCGCATCGTCGCAATGGCCGGCGACGGCATCAACGACGCTCCTGCGCTCGCCCAGGCCCACGTCGGCATCGCGATGGGCGACGGCACCGACGTGGCCATCCGCAACGCACAGGTGACCTTGGTCAAGGGCGACCTTCGCGGCATCGCCCAAGCCTGCGCCCTCTCCCGGGAGACCGTAGCCAACATGCGCCAGAACCTCGGCTTCGCCCTCGGCTACAACGCCCTAGGCATCCCGCTGGCCGCCGGCGCCTTCTATCCCCTAACCGGATGGACGCTTTCGCCTATGATCGCGGCAGCAGCCATGAGCCTTAGTTGCGTCTCCCTCATTACTAACGCCCTCCGCCTACGCCACCGCAAGGCCTGAAGCCTCTAGCGCAAGGTCGTAATCCTCTGGGATAAAACCGTTTTTGGTCCAGCGAGGCTCATTTCAGGGGGTGACTAAGTGTTATGATTAACCTGCTACAAGAGTCAACAGGTGAGCACGCCGGTCGACAGGCTTCCCGGCGAACTCGTCCGGGGTCATGAGACCGAGGCTGCCGTGCGGGCGGTAGCGGTTGTAGTCGAGCAGCCAGTCGTCCATGGCGACCTGGATGTCGTCGTAGTTGTGGAAGTACCAGCGGTCGGAGAACTCCTTCCGGAAGCGCGAGTTGAAGCTCTCGATGACGCCGTTCTGCCAGGGGCAGCCCGGATCGATGTAGATGGCCTTGATGCCCTGCTCGGCCATGAAGCCCTGGACGGTCTCGGCGATGAACTCCGAGCCGTTGTCGGAGCGGATGTTCTCGGGCCGGGCCTCCTCGCGGAGCATGGCCTCGAGGAGGACGCGGACGACGTCCTCCTGCCTGATGGCGGTGGCCATGAAGCGGGCGACGATGCGCTTGGTGAACTCGTCGATGATGAAGAGGACGCGCAGGGCGCGTCCCTTCCTCGTGCGCAGCATCACGAAGTCCCACGACCAGACCTGGTCGGGTCGGGTGGCCTCGCCCTGATGCAGGCTCGTGGTGCGTCCGCGGCGGCGCACGCCGGGCTTCGGGGGTGCCAGCTGCACCCCGGCGGAACGCCTGATTCCACGGACCTTACGCAGGCCCACCTGGTAGCCTAGCTTGCGCATGTGGCTGACGATCTTGCGGTGGCCCTGGGTCGGGAGGGAGAGCGAGAGGGCGATCACGCGTCGGCGGATCTCCGAGGCCGCGGCGCCTGGCCGCGGACGATACCGCAGGGCGTTGCGATTCACGTCCAGCGTCCGGCAGACCAACCTCTCCGATGCCCTGGGCAGGCGGCGGGCGACGCGGCCCTCCGGCCCCGAGGCAGCGGCCGCCAGCGTCCTCACGGACGCCGGCGTCAGCTGCTCGGCCACCTCGCCGGCGAGCTGCCTCACCTCCCCAGGGCTCAGCGTTTTTTTTCGAGGGCCATCTGGAGGATGCGGATCTGCACGGCCTGCTCGGCCACGACGCGGGCCATGTGCTCGATCGTCTTCTCCTGCTCCCGCATCTTGGCCGCGTCGGGCGGCGCCAGCAGGTGCAGCTGATCCCGCCAGCGCTTGAGCGTGGCGGGGCTGATATTCATCTCCTTGCAGATCTCGGAGGCCGGACGGCCTCCGTCGTGCTGCTGGACGGCCCGTATCCGGGCCTCCTTCGGGTGGTGTTTGTGAGCCATCTTGGGGGTGTTCTGGTGTTTTCGGGTTGGGTTGTAAACACCCCCTGAGAATTGCATTCAACTGGACCAAAAAAGCGGCACTATCCCAATTACCTGACACCCTGCCAACAAAGTCCGCCAGCTGAGCCGAACGGGCTCCAGCGAGTGAAAGGAAGTGCCGTCTAGGGCCGGCGATGACTTTCTCGTCCCCTGAAAATTAGCAGAACTCTGCTTATTTAGTCTTGGCCGCGGAACTTCCCTTGCCTTGATCGCCTTTCCCCGCGTTCGAGATTGCGGTCAGCGCGCTTACGCATACCCCGCCGATGGCCATCATTGAAAGGGCAAAACCGTAGGCTTCTTTCATGGCCATGGTTAAACACATGCCCAAAAACATGGCGGTAATAACGAGGCTAATCCATTGCATGCGCCTAGCTGTATAGTAATTCCTCTCATCCGTTAGCAAAGCCAAGGCACGGCGGTGCTTCCCTTCAACCTCGGTCAGTTCTATCACTTTGTCCACTAAGTCTGGGCGGAAGTTGTGCAATGCCGCCAACTCGGCGACAGGTAGGAGTGGCGCGTCGGTATTGACGTGACTGAGGGCCAGAGACTTCGTTCCGTCGGCAGCCTCCTGCCCGACAATCTTGGTTGCTGAGTTACCGGACGACATTGGATTCCTTAGTCTTCTTGACTCCTACACGCATGTCTTTCGCAACAGATCTGAAGTCGCTGGTGACCGTCTGGAAGTCCCCCGAGGACCTCAAGGCATCCTTGTAACTGGGAGTGGAGATGGCCTTTCCGAGGATGGACGTGGGGATGCCGGCAGAGAAAATCCCGACAAAAGTCATCATAGCCTGTCGGCTGAACTTGTTGCCACTGCTCATATGAGTATTCTTCCCCACTCCCCGAGGGGAGTCAATGCCTCCTGCAAAATAATTGGGGCTAGGCTACCTGAGCCGCCGAGGGTTCCACACGCCAGGAGGATAATCATCCAAAATCTAATACCATCAGGCACTGAGACTTGGCAGTCCGTTGATTGCCGAAGTGATGGCGCCCCAATCATCATGTGAATAGATTCGGTGGACGTTGGCGTTGGCATGGCCGACCATGCGCATCCGAACGTTCTCGGCAATCTGCCGGCTCTCGAGGTTGGTAACCATGGTGTGCCTGAAACTATGAAAGCTTTTGCCAGGCACCTTGTTCTTCCCGCGCTTGGTGTAGCAAGGGTCTACCCCAGCCTTAGTCATGATGCCAATAAAGGCTTGGCTAAGGCCGCAGCGGCCTCCGGGAAGAGCCTTGCTCATAGAAGGTAAGACCGACGCCTTAGGATTAACGGCAGCCGTCCCACGATAGCCAAGAAGCCAGGTCCTCAGATCCGGATGTAGGGGCAACTTCACAAAACTATGCTCGGCCTTGCGGAGCTTTCGCTGAGTATAGGAGATAAAGGGGTCGGCGGCTTCCAAATCGATATTCTCCCAGGTCAGGTCGCAGATATCCCCCATCCGGGCGCCGGTGTAGAAGGCCAGAAGGCAGAGGGACTTCCATTCGTCGCTTGGGCAGGCCTTCAAGATCGCCTCCACCTCGTCCAAGGTAAACGGCTTCTTGATCTCTGATTGAGCCAGGGGGATGTCCACCGTGGCCACGGGATTGAGCGTACAGACCCCTTCACGCATGGCTCGGTTGAAAACCGCAAAGAGAACCCGGATGTCGAGTTTGACCGTACCCGGGCGACTGCCCTCCCCCATCCGCTTGGCGATGTAGGTCTGTACATCTTGAGGCTTCACCTTTTGGATACTTGCGGCGGCCTTAGGCCCGAGGTGGGCCAAGAAATACCTGACGGTCTTATCATATGACCTGACCGTGGCCTCGGTGCTCTTCGTGCCCTTGGCCTCCAGGAACTGCTGCATGTAGGTACGCGTCGAGACGAACTCGAGTTCCTTGCCGGTGACGCGCTTGTGCATGTCGGCAGCGTTCCTGGTGACCGCAGCCGCAGCAAGTTCGCCATCGACCACGGCGAGACGAGCATCGCGTTCGAACTGAACCGCGACCTGCGTGGCCTTGTCTTTTGCGATCATCCCGGTGCTACGAGAAACCCATTTTCCATCCGAGGCGCGGAAGCGCGCGTACCAAACTTTGGAACGCTTAAGCTGACGATACATGTGCATGACTAAACTGCTCTTCGATTCAGAATGCCTTGCGAACGTTTCGTCGCAAGAGGAACTCTAACAAATTCTCTAACAAATCACTGATGGTTACTGTGTGTATTGATTCAATAAAGACACTATTGATGCCACTAATGACGTAGCAAAAATCCGAGGGTTCGAATCCCTCCCTCTCCGCCAGCTAGGTTTCGAGCCTAAAAGGCCGCCCTTTCCCGGGTTGGCTATGTCTACTCTGACAAAGACTCTAACAAGCCAAGCGAGGTCAGATCGCCACCAGGACGAAGGTCAGGGCGAGCTTGTAGCGGAGACGTAGCTTGGAGATGAAGACGGCGCCAATGAGACCGATGGAGATACCGCTGAGGTACTGGTTCCAAAAGAAGCCGAAGCCTTCTTTGGCGTCCGCATAACTCGTCATGAGAGCCATCCGGAACGGCAGGGCACAAAGGACGACAATGAAGTAGCCGGCGATCTCCCGACGGAGATTCCGTTTGAAATCCGAAGGGTGATTATTTGACATGTTCGAAGGGCTTCTCGGCGGGGACGACCACGGGGGCGATGACGGATTTCCAGACGGCGTAGCCGGCCGGCAACATATGGATATTCCCGGGAATAAAGAGTTCTTCCTTGGGCTTTCCATCGGCGCCGATCAGCGGCTCGGTGACGTCGATGAACTTCATCCAAGGCTGAGTGGCGCACTCCTTGGCGATCAGCTCGTTCGTCTTCCGCAGGTCGGCGATCTTCTCGAAGCGCTTGCCGGGGCTGGGCACGACGCCGAGAACGTAGAGGCGGGTCTGCGGCAAGGCGGCGTGCAGCTTGCCGTACAGCTTGCGGAAATTCGCGAGGACTTCCTCGGGTTTGGTCCCGGCGTTGATGTCGTTGCTGCCCTCGTAAAGGATGACGGCGCGCGGCTTGAAGGGGATGGCGAGGTTATCGATGAACAGGTCGGCGGCCTGATTCATGCGGCTGCCCCCGATACCGAAATTATGGACGGTGAGCGGCGCGAGGTCCTCCTTCACGCTCTTCCATAACTGCATGTGCGAACTGCCGATACAGATAACGGAGCCAGGCGCCGGTGGCTCCTTCTGCGCGGCGGCTAGGATCTTCTGGTAGAGGGCGAGGACCTTCGAAGAGGAGGACTTGTCCGTCAGGACCTCGTCGGCCGCCAGCGCGGAAAAAACAGACAGGCCGAGGGCGATGAGCAGACGGAGGAGCATGGAGGCTTACTTAGCGGCGGCGGCTTTTTTCTTCTTCTTTTTCTCCTCCTTGTTGCCGCTGCGGCCGGAGCCGTCGCCCACCTCATCCTTGAAGCCGGCAGAGGGATTCAGGCCGGTCAAGGCGGCGGCGAGGCGCTGGCGGGCCGCGATGGCGGCCTCATCCTTGGTGTCGGTCGCGACCGCGACCTCCTTGAAAGGTGCTTCCTTCATGTCGTAAAGGGTGCCGGACTGGTCGAGTTTCCAGCCCGCTTCGCGGACGTAGTAGTTATTGCTGAGCTGGCAATAGGCCCAGGTGCGGGGCGACTGCGTATCGCCCTTGAACTGCGAGACGAGGCTGCGGCCGTCGATCACGCGGCCGGTCGGCAGCGGCGCGCCGGCGACTTCGGCGAAGGTCGGCAGGAGGTCGCTGGCGTCGGCGACGTTGGCGTTCACCTTGCCGGCCGGAGTGACGCCGGGCCAGGTGGCGAAGAACGGGACCAGGCCGCCGCCTTCCTTCATCGAACCCTTCTCGCCGTCGAGACGCTTAGCGCCGATCGTCGCGACGGGCGCATGCGCCTTGGCGGTGCCGTTGTCGCCCATGAAGACGATCAAGGTGTTGTCGCGGAGCTTGAGGCGGTCGAGTTCGGCCATCAGCTTGCCGACGAGCTTGTCCATGTAGCTGATATTATCCGTGTAGTGACGGGCCAGACGCGTCGACGCGGTTTCGCCGGCGGGAGCCGGGGCGCTGTCGGGCGTGGGCAGGATCTCGCCGTGCACGTGGGACATGGAATAATAGAGGAAGAACGGGCCACCCTTGTGCGCTTCGAGCCAAGCGACGGCGTCCTTATGCATCAGGTCCGGGATATACTCGCTGTCCTTCACCGGGATGGTCTTGCCGTCGATGACGTAGGAGTCGGGATCGCCGCGCACCTTGCCGTCCTCGGTCATGGTCTTTACCCGGGTGCTGTTCCAGTACATGCCACTGGCCTTGAAGTGGAAGTCATGCTCGAAGCCCCACTCGGCCGGGCTACCCGAAGGCGAAAGTTGGCCCCACTTGCCGATGAGCGCGGTGGCGTAGCCGGCCTGCTTCAGGACCGTCGGGATCATCTGCTCGGCCTTGTCGCCGGTCCGGACGAGAGTCTTGCAGGCGTCCTGCGTGACGGCGCCGGTGCGGAAAGCATAACGACCGGTCAGGATCAGCGAACGGGAGGGGCCGCAGAGCGGAGCGGTGTAGAAATGCGTGAAGCGCACGCCGTTCTTCGCCAGCGCGTCGATGTTCGGCGTCTTGTACTTGTCGGCGCCGTTGCACCCGAGCTCGGCGAAGCCGAGGTCGTCCGCCAGGATGTAGATGATGTTCGGCTTGGCGGTCGCTCCGGAGAGGGAGGCTAGGCAGGCCGAGAAGACGGCCACGAAGGCGACGAGGGGGCGAAGGGGCATGGGTTTATCCCTATGCAACCCCCGGGCATAGGTAAAGTTTCCACTGTGATTCGGAGATTCCCTCCCATGGGCACCCCCCTAAGG
>RFRI01000074.1 GCA_009924535.1 Verrucomicrobiota bacterium | reverse complement strand
CTGACCCGCGTGCCGGACGCCCAGAAGAATCCCGCCGCCGCCCTCGCGCTCGCCTGGCACCACCTCACCGAAGGCCGGGGCGCCAAGGCGATGGTCGTGCTGCCTTACAAGGACCGCCTCCTCCTCTTCTCCCGCTACCTCCAGCAGCTCGTCATGGAGTCGCTCGGCAAAGAGCTCGACCTACAGGGCCGCAAGGTCCTTCAAGGCCTGACCGTCTACGGCAACAAAGGCTCGACCGACCAGCACGCCTACGTGCAGCAGCTCCGCGACGGTGTGAATAACTTTTTCGCCGTCTTCATCGAGGTCCTCAAGGATCGCGAAGGATCTTCCCTGGAAGTGGAACCGGGCGTGACCTCAGGGGACTACCTGCAGGCCTTCCTCCTCGGTACCCGCGAGGCGCTTTCCAGCAACGGACGCGCCAATATTACCATCACCATCAATCAGGTGGACGCCCGTTCCGTGGGCATGCTGATCGCTCTATTCGAACGGGCCGTCGGCCTGTACGCCAACCTGCTCGGCATCAACGCCTACCACCAGCCCGGCGTCGAGGCCGGCAAGAAGGCCGCTTCCGAGACCCTCAAAGTCCGGGCTGCGGCCATCAGCGCCCTGGCAAAGTCCAAGGGCAAATGGCTCTCCGCCGCGCAGGTTTGCGAGGAAATTGCACTTGAGGGGCAGGAAGAATTGGTGTTTAAAGTCCTTCTGCACGTTTCATCCAACCCCGGTGCAATCTCTCGCCAGGAATCCCCTGATCCCGGGAAGACCCTCTTCATTCATTCTTAAACCCCTCATTCCCCTACCCCATGAACAAGAAGCTTAACGCCTTCCTCCGTATCCTGACCGCCGTCGCCGCCGTCGCCGCCGTCGTTTTCGCCTTCCTCCTGAAGGGCAAGATGGACGCCGCCCTCACCAAGACCGCTTGGGCGGTCGCGGACACCGAAGTCAAGGCCGGCCAGGCCTATGACGCCCGCATGGCCTCGCTCTCCACCGTCGGCACCCTCCTCAACGACAAGCGCAAGGCCATCGCCGACCTCGAACTCGCCAAGAAGGACCTCATCGCCGACGTCGCCGATAAGAAGACGAAGATCGAAGGCCTCACCGCTTCCAACACCGCCCTTGAAGGCGAACGTGCCGAACTCACCCGCAAACGCGACGAACTCGCCGCCCAGCTGACCGACGCCAACAGCAAGAAGGACGGCGCCGAAGCCGCTCTCGCCAGCGCCAAGGAAGAGCTCGTGAAGGCCACCGAAAAGGCCGCCAGCATGTTCTCCAAGGAACAGCTCGCCGAAAGCGAGACCAAGGCCACCAACGCCGAACAGAAGGCCGAACTCATCAGCGGCAAATACCGCGCTCTCCACGCCAAGGTCTCCCGCGCGATGGACAACAACCCGGCTCCTTTCGGCTTCGCCAGCGATCCCCTCGGCGAGCCCGCCAAGCCGGGTGATGCCGCCCCTGCCGTCGCCGCCGTCGAAGCCGCTTCCGAAAGCATCCTGACCAACGTACTCGCCCTCGACTCCAACTCCGGTATCGTCGCCTTCTCGGTCGGCGAAGCCAATGGCATCAAGGAAAAGGCCGTCTTCGACGTGAAGATCGCCGGCAAGAAGGTCGGCAAGGTGCAGATCTCGACCGTCAAGGGCGTGCTCTCCTTCGGCCAGCTGCAGCCTGACAAGGAACTCGACATCCGCGCCATCTCGAACGCCGGTTCGGTGTCCCTCGTTCCTTCCACCAAGATCGCCCTCAACTGATGTCCGGTCGCACGCTCATCGCCCTCGCCCTGCTCGCCTGCCTTCTGGGCCTGGCTGGCTGCGAGACCGTCGAAAAGCCGGCTGACTCCATGCTGCCCCAATCCCAGCCCACCGGCTGGCAAGGCGGCATCCCAGGCGTGTCGACGCCGGGTTCCGGCTACCGCCGCTGATGCATACCGCCGACGCAGGTGCCGCCGGCCGTCCGCAAGGACCGGCCGGACGGCTCTGGGTCGTCGCGACGCCGTTGGGTAATCTCGGCGACATCACCGTGCGCGCCCGCGAAGCCATCGCGGAGTGCGACCTGGTCGCCTGCGAAGACACCCGCGTGACCGGCGGCCTGCTCCGTCATCTCGCGATCTCGAAGCCGATGCTGGCCTACCACGAGCACAACGAGAAGGACGCCGCCGTCCTGATCGCCGACAAGGTCGCCGGCGGCGCGAAGATCGCCCTGATCACCGATGCCGGCACGCCAGGCATCAGCGACCCCGGCTTTCGCGTCACGCGCGAATGCCGACGCCGCGGCCTGACCGTCACGCCGTTACCCGGACCTTGCGCGATCGTCGCCCTGCTCTCCGCCTCAGGGCTCCCGACCAACGCCTTCCGCTTCGTCGGTTTCCTGCCGCCGAAATCCGCGGCCCGGCGCCGGTTCCTGGAAGGCCTGAAGGAAGCCGACGAGACCGTCGTGCTGCACGAATCCTGCCACCGCATCAGCGACTTCCTGGACGAGATGCTGGAGCTCCTCGGACCCGGGCGCGTCGTCTGCGTCGGCCGCGAGCTCACCAAGCTGCACGAGACGATTCGCACGTCCGCCCTGTCGGCGCTCGTGCCCGCATTGAAGGCCGGCTCGCTCAAAGGCGAATTCACCGTCGCGATCGCCCCGGCCGGCTTCGAGCTCTAGGCCGTTTATCGCGGGTTGACCAAACCGCCTTCTCGGCCGCATCCTGTCGGCCAATGGCGGGTTTCGACGACAGTCTGGTCCGCGAGTATTTCGAGATGAACGGTTTCTTCGTGCGCCAGTCGCGCAAGTACGCCGTCCAATCCCGCAGGAAACGCGCCGACGAAGAAGGCGACCTGCTGGTGATCAACCCCTCGCCGCAGCGCGACGCCGAGGCCCCCTTCCAGCTTTTCAGCTCGGACCTGCCGAAGCTCGGCGCCGCGGTCGTCGCCGTAAAGGCCTGGCATACGACCAAGGCCATCACGCCCACGATGATCAAGAAGGGAGACCTCCTCGAGTTCGTGCGTAAAGAAGCCGTCGAAGCCGCCAAGGAGGCCTTTGCCGACCTGACCCCGACCGAAGGCCAGCCGCTCGCGAAGATCCTCGTGCTCCCGGGCATCCCGGCCACGGAACCGCAACGCTCCGAAAGCATCACCTTGCTGCGCGAAAGCGGCGTCGACCATGTGCTGACCTTCCGGACGATCCTGGAGAACCTGGTCCAGGCGGTCGAATCGAACCAAAGTTACGCGAAATCCGACACGTTGCAGTTGCTCCGCCTGCTCCGCGTCTACGATATGATCAAAGCCGCCCAGCTCGAGCTGTTCGGCGGCGCCAACCCTCCGAAGTGATCCATCCTTCCGCCCAGGTCCATCCGTCCGCCCGACTCTCCCCCGATGTCGAGGTCGGACCATTCGCGATCATCGAAGCCGGCGCCACGCTTGGAGCCGGCTGCCGCATCGCGGCGCATGCGATCGTGAAGGCGCGCTGCGAACTCGGCGACGGCGTGCGCGTCGACCACTTCGCGGTCGTCGGCGGCGACCCGCAGGATCTCTCCTTCGACCCGTCCACGGATTCCGGCACGCGTGTCGGTGATCGCACGGTCATCCGCGAGCATGTCACGATCCACCGCGCCACCAAGGCCGGCGAACACACCCTCATCGGCGCGGACGGCCTCCTGATGGCCGGCAGCCATGTCGCCCATGATTGCGTGCTCGGCGACGGTGTCATCCTCGCCAACGGTTGCATGCTCGGCGGCCACGTGCACGTCGGCGACAAGGCCTTCGTCAGCGGCGGCGTGGCGGTGCACCAGTTCTGCCGCATCGGCGGCGGCGCGCTCGTCTCGGGTAACGCCGTCATCACCGAGGACGTCCCGCCCAACGCGCTGTGCCACGGACGCAACCTCATCTCCGGACTGAACCTCATCGGCCTGCGCCGACGCGCCGTGCCCGTCCCGGCCGTCGCGGAGATCAAGCGTGCCTACCACGCGGTCTACGCCACGCACGGCGCGTGCGCCACGCTTGCGCAGAAGGCGCTCGCCGAAGGGGGCTACCAGACGCCGGAGGGGCGCGATTTCCTGAACTTCTTCCTCGGCGGCAAGCGCGGCCGCTTCGTCTCGCCCGAATGAGCACGCTGCCCATCGCCGTCGCCTGCGGAGATCCGGCCGGAGTCGGCCCGGAACTCCTCGCCAGCTGGCTGAAGGCTCACCCCGACTCGGCGAGCTCCGTCGTGCCCATCGGCCCGGCCGACTGGATCGCCCAGCTCGGCCAAGGCATCGCCGTCGGTCCCAAGGATTTCGTCACCCGTCCGGGCCAGCCCGACGACGCAGGCCAGCTCATCGCGATCGAGGCGATGGAAATGGCGGCGCGTGGCGCCACCGGCGGGCGTTTCTCCGCGGTCGTCACCGGCCCCGTGAACAAGAAAGGACTCGCCGGCGTGGGTTACTCTTTCCCCGGGCAGACGGAGTTCTTCGCCGCCCGCTGGAGCGGAGAGCCCGTGATGGCCTTCGCCGGCGGCAAGATGACCGTCGGACTCGTCACCTGGCATATTCCTCTGGCCGAAGTCCCTCGCGCCGTCACCGCCGCGGATATCCGCCGCACGGTCCTCGCGCTGATGTCGCTCAGGGTGAAGCTCGGCGATCGTAAGCCGCGTATCGCCGTCTGCGGCCTGAATCCCCACGCCGGCGAAGCAGGCCTGCTCGGCAAGGAAGACGACGCCATCATCCGTCCGGCCGTCGAAGCCCTGCGTGCCGAAGGTCATGACGTCAGCGGACCGTTGCCAGGAGACACGGTCTTCCACCGTCATCTGGAAGGCGAATTCGATGCCGTCGCCGCCATCTATCACGACCAAGGCCTGGCGCCGCTGAAGGCCGTGGACTTCTCGACCTCGGCCAACCTGAGCCTCGGCCTGAAACACGTGCGCACCAGCCCCGACCACGGCACCGCCTACGCGATCGCCGGAATGGGGAAGGCCGACCGCGGCAGCTTCGATGCGGCGATGCGCCTGGCGCGCCTGCTTTCGGCCTGATGCGACCGCTGCTGCTCTGGCTCACGACGTGCCTCGCGCTCGGTGCCGGCGAACATCGGATTGCGAGTTTCAGTCCCGGCGCGACGCAGACGTTGCTCGACCTCGGCTGCGCGGAGGAGATCGTGATGGCGACCCGCTGGTGCCCGTTGCCGAAGGAGCATCCGGCTGCGCGCGATGCCGACGTCTTCCTGCCTGACCTCGAACGGCTGCTGGGCAATAAACCCGACCTCGTGATCCTGCCGCGCATGGCGAACCCGCTCTGGGCGGAGAAGTGCGCGAAGGCCGGGCTACGTACGATCGTGCTGAATCCGGAATCAGGAACCGCCGTCGGCAAGGACATCCTTGTCCTGGGCGAGGCGACGGGTCGCATCGCCCAAGCGCAACGTCTGGCCGGAGAACTATCGACGCGGCCCACGAAAACCCCTCGCACCATCATCATCGTCTGGGACGGAGTCATGGCCGGGCCGGACAGTTATCTCGCCGAACCATTGGCCGCGGCCGGATTGAAATCCGCACTGACGCGAGGCTCATGGATCAAGTTCGACTGGGAAATCATCGCCACCGCGAAGCCGGATGCGTTGCTCTGGATTCAGGACTCTCGGACGAATAGTGCCATCGAGCCCGGACTTGGGAAAGCCGTCGAAATGGGGCGGATACCAGGGGTGAGGGACCTGCTGTGCCTTAAAAATAAACGAGTTTATCAGGCTAAAAGTGGCAGTAACTGGTTGCCTGGCAGCGGTTTAACAAAAATAAATGGCGATCTGATCGGTGTCCGCAAAGAGATCGAGTAGTAGGGTAACTCACTCCCCGGAAAGGCCTCCGACCGGTTGACTTGGGCCAGATACCGGCGACCATATCGTTCCACCATGAACTCCAAGTTCCTCAAGCTCCTCACGCTCACCATCGGCATCCTCGCCCTCTCCGCCGCTTTCGTCAGCGCCGAAGAAAAGAAGGACGACGGCAAGTGCCCCAACTGTCCTTGCGAAAAGGAAAAGCCCAAGGCCATCGTCTCCGAAGAACCCAAGAAGGACGACGGCAAGTGCCCGTGCGAAAAGGAAAAGCCCAAGGCCATCGTCGCCGCCGACGAACCCTCGAAGGACGGCAAGTGCCCCTGCGAGAAGGAAAAGCCCAAGGCCTAATTTCCTCGCTCCAGGCGATCAAAGGACGAACCACCCGGTTCGTCCTTTTTGTTGGCCTAGAAGGCCAGCTTCAGTTCGGCGCGCACGAAAGCCGGGAAATCATCGTGCACCGCGAACCCCCTGCTGGCCGCCTGTAAAAGCTCCTCCGGCTTGGCGGCCCCGCTGCGCATCGCACACGAACGGATGCCGGCGTTCAGCCCCGCTTCCCAATCCGAGACGCGATCGCCGGTCATCCAGCAGCGGGAAGGGTCGAGACCATGTTCGGCGATCTTCTCCAAGATGAAGCGAGGGCTCGGCTTGCGATAAGGCGAAGGTTCATCAGGACGCTCGGGCGCCGCCTTGATCTCCAAGATGCCCGGCGCCGGCAAGGCGAGCAGTTCCAGCATACGCCGATTGCAGGCCTCGTACTGCGCCCAGGTGAAGATACCACGGTTGATGCCGCTCTGATTCGTCAGCACGAAGAGGCGGTAGCCGGCGAGCAGGCAAGCCTCCAAGGCGGGCTTCACCCCGGGAATCAGCTCAATCTGGTCCTCCCGGCAGGTATGGTGATGGTCGTGGATGAGGTTTCCGTCGCGATCGAGGAAAAGGGCGGGGGGGCCAGGCATGAGGCCAGCCAAACAAACCACCCCAC
>RFRI01000073.1 GCA_009924535.1 Verrucomicrobiota bacterium | reverse complement strand
AAGAACACCGCCGGGGGCGGAGGGTTGCGCGCCGTCCCAAGTAAAAGACCGCCTCTGGGGCGGTCTTTTGCGGGGAATGGGGGTTAGCCCTTACTTGCCCTTGGCCTCGAACTTAGGGTGCAGGTAATTGGCGCAGGAGTCGAGGGAGGCCAGCTGGACGTAGTCGGCTTCCGGGACTTCGATGCCGTGCTTCTTGCGGAGTTCCATGACGATATCCAAGAAATCCATGGAATCCAAGGACAGCTGGTCGCGAAGGCGGACCTCCGGCTTCACGGCGGTCAGATCTTCGTCCGGCGCGATGTCGGCGATGATATCGAGAACCACCTGCTTGATGTCGTCCTTAGTCATGTTTGCTGGGTTTGTTTCAAACGCCCAAACCCGGTCAGGCAACCCCATATTTCTTAACAATGAGGGCGGAATTGATGCCGAGCATGCCGAACGAGTTGTTCAGGATGGTATCCACCCGGGCGACCTTGATCGGCTGGTTGATCACCAGGCCCGGCATGGCGCATTCGGGGTCCAATTCCTCGATATTGATGGTCGGGTGCACCCAATGATCGTCAAAAGAGGGTAGATTGCCCGCTAATTCAAGGGCGCCGGCCGCCCCCATGCAGTGACCGATGAAGCTCTTGGTATTGTTGATCTTGGTGTCCGGGCAGTCGGTGAAGACATTCCGGAGGGCGGTGCATTCCTGGATGTCGCCCAAGGCCGTCGCGGTGGCGTGGGTTGAGACGATATGGATATCCTGCGGTTTCATGCCGGCACGCTGGAGGGCCATGCGGACGCACTCCGTCTGGCGCTCCGGGTTGGGCAGGACGGCGTCGGTGGCGTCGGAGTTGATGCACCAGCCGGCGATCTCGGCGATGATCCGGGCGCCGCGGGCGAGGGCGTCGTCGAGACGCTCGAGGACGTAGATCGCGCCGCCTTCGGAAATGACGATGCCGTTACGGTTCTTGTCGAAGGGGCGGGAGGCCTTGGTCGGGTCCTCGTGGGCGCCGAGCGCTCCCTGGTTCTTGAAGCCGGCGAAGATGCCGAAGGTGTGGATGGATTCCGAGACGCCCCCGGCGAAGGCGATGTCGACCTCGCCGAGCTGCAACATCTGGGCGGCCTGGATGAGGCCGGCGTTGCCCGCGGCGCAGGCGGCGCCGATGGTGTAATGCGGGCCGGTGATGCCCATGTTCATCGTGACCTCGCCGGCCGGGTTGTTCGCCACGGTGCGGGGGTTGTGGTGGTGCGTCCAGTACTTGGTGTCGTTGCCGAACTGGGAGATGTTGTGGATCTCGTTCTCGGTCTCGACGTTGCCGTGCTCGGTGATGCCAAGGTAGACGCCGACGCGGGACTTTTCGACCTTGTCCCAGTCGAGGCCGGAATCGCCCAGCGCCTCGCGGGCGCAGAAGATGGAGATGGAGCCGACGCGGGTGCCATTGCGGATTTCCTTCCGCTTCTGCCACTTGGTGGCGTCGAAGTCGCAGACGCCCGCAGGGTGCTTGCCCATGTGGCGCACGTCGATCACGGCGATCCGGGCCTTGCCGCCGAGCAGGTTGGCCCGGAACTCTCCCAGCGAGTTTCCGTTAGGGGCGGTGAGGCCGAGTCCGGTGATGACGATGCGGGGCTTGGAGGACATCTGACGACCTCCCATCAAGCGTCCGAAGGTCCTGAAGTCAAACTCCGCTCCCCGCTTGCCCTTGCCAATTGGCCCCCTTGCCATTCTCTGAAGGCAGATGTCCCAGCCGATCAAGTGTTCGCTCTGCGAGGAGGCCGCCACGGTCCACCTCTCCCAGGTCGTCCATGGCAATGTCACAAAGGTGCATCTCTGCGAGGCCTGCGCCCAGAAGGGCGGGGCGACCGATCCGGCCGTCTTCCAGCTGGCCGACGCCCTGACGACGGCTTCCCCGGCCCCCACGCTCACCTGCCCGAAGTGCGGCTTCACGGACATCGATTTCCGCAAGCGCGGCCGTCTCGGCTGCCCTTCCTGCTGGGAGACGTTCGGCGACGTCCTCGGCGGCTTGCTGCTCAAGGTCCAGCATGAGGCTTCCCATGTCGGCCGCACGCCGGCCGGTACGCCGCCTACGGGCCAGCTGCGCCGCCGCCTCGACGCCGCCCGTCTCGAGATGGAGAAGGCCATCGCCTCCGAAGACTACGAATCCGCCGCGCGCCTGCGCGATGAGGTCGCCGGGCTCGAGAAACAGCTCGCGCCTTCCTGATCATGTCCTCCGTCGAAGACATCCTTGCCGCCGAAAACGAACTGACGCACCTCCTGGGCGCGCAACAGGCGGTCGTGCTCAGCACGCGCATCCGTCTGGCCCGCAATCTCGATGGCCTGCCTTTCCCGGGCTGGGCCAAGGTGCCGCAGCGCAAGGAGATCTCCGACCGTTGCGTCGAAGCCCTCGACGCCCTTCCGAATTTCCGCCGCGGCCACGTGCTGCGCATGGGCGAACTCGGTGACCGCGACCGCGCCGTGCTCGTCGAACGCCATCTCGTCTCCAAGGAACTCGCCGCCGGCAAGAGCGGCGCGGCCGTCATCAGCCGCGACCAGACCTGTTCCGTCATGGTCAACGAGGAGGACCATCTGCGCATCCAGGTCGTCAAGGCCGGCTGGCATCTCCGCGGCACCTGGCACATCGCCGAACAGCTCGACGACGCCCTCGGCGGCTCGCTGAAGCTGGCCTTCTCGGACCGCCTCGGTTACCTGACCGCCTGTCCCACCAACGTCGGCACCGGCCTGCGCGCCTCCGCGATGGTGCACCTGCCGGGGTTGTGCCTCGCCGGTCACATGGACAAGGTCTCCCGCGCGCTCAACCAGGACGGGCTCGCCGTCCGCGGCTGGCTCGGCGAAGGCACCGAGGCCGCCGGCAACGTCTTCCAGATCTCCAATCAGCAGACGCTCGGCCTGTCCGAGGACGCGATCCTCAAGCACCTCGGCGGCTGGATCAAGAACGTGGTCGAACAGGAGTGGAACGCCCGTCGCAGGCTCGCTCAGGAGGAGGGCGAGAAGTTCACCGACCGTCTCGCCCGTTCGCTCGGCGTGCTGCGCTCCGCGCGTCTGCTCACGAGCTCGGAGGCGATGAACATGCTTTCCCATCTCCGCCTCGCCTGCGACATGGGCTGCCTGCCGGAAGAACGCCGTCACCTGGTCGACCGCCTGATGATCGAAGGTCAGCCCGCCCACGTGCAGGCTCGCGCCGGCCAGGAACTCGACAGCGACGGACGCGATCGCCGTCGCGCCACGGTGGTCCGCGAAGCGCTGAAGGATTTCCCGGAAGTCGTCCCGCCGACCGCTTAGTCGGCCTTGGGCGGGTTGTTCGCGCGGTCCTTGCGGGTCATCTCATCCAGCAGGGCCTGCACGCGCGCCACGCCGCCGGTGATGTCATCCTCGGTGAAGAGGATGTCCGGCGCGTGCTTCATCTGGAGGATGCCGCCGACGGTCGCGCGGAGCTCGGTGCGCACGCGCTTCAGGAACGCGCGGGCCTTCTTGCGCTCGGCGTCGTCGCCCGAGACGGCGTAGCCCACGCGGCACTGGCGGAGGTCGGGGGAGACGCTCGCGACGGTGATCGTGATCAGCGCGGCTTCCGTGGGCCAGTTCTGGCGCAGCGCGGTGGAGACTTCGCGCTGGACCAGTTCGGCGACCCGGAGCTGACGTTGGGACATAGGTCTTAGAGGGACGGGCGCGTCTGCAGCATCTCGACGGCTTCGATGATGTCGCCGGGCTGATACTCGTCGTAGCCGCCGAGCTTGATGCCGCACTCGAAGCCGGCCTTGACCTCGGAAGCGTCGTCCTTGAAGCGGCGCAGGGTCTCGACCGGGCCGTTGTGGATGATCTTTCCGCCGCGCACCACGCGCGCCTGCCGGTACGCTTGAGCTGCGGCTGGACGCCGTTCTCGAGCTTGGTGTCGAAGGCGACGATGAGGGCCTTGGAGGCCTCGGCGAGCGAGACGTCGCCCTGGGAGACTGGGCCGACGGAGCCGCCGACGATCTCGAGGCGCACCTTGTTCGATTTGATCTCGAGGAGGCAGCCTTCGAGGGCTTCGAGCGTGCCGTTGACGTCGGCCTTGAGCAGGACGCGGAGGACCTTCTCCTTGTCCTGGACGAGGGCGGCCATGAGGCGTTCGAGGTCCGTCATGCCAGGGCGGGCGCCGGTGTTCGGCGCCTGCTGCACCGCTTCGGCGGCCTTGCGGGCGGCGAGGGCGGCTTCTTCGGCGATCTCGCGGGCTTCGCGGTCGTTCTTGACGGTCTTGAACTTGGTGCCGGGGGCCGGGACGGCGTCCCAGCCGAGGATGAGCGCCGGAGCGCCGGGCGTGGCGGCAGGCATGCGGTTACCGCGCTCATCCATGAGCGCGCGCACCTTGCACCAGGTCTCGCCGCAGACGAACGAATCGCCGGGCTTGAGCGTGCCCCTCTGGACGATGACGGTGGCGGTCGGGCCGCGGCCGGTCTCCATCTGGGATTCGATGACGACGCCCTGGGCGGGGCACTTCGCGTTGGCCTTGAGGTCGAGGACTTCGGCCTGGAGGAGGATCGATTCGAGCAGCTCCGTCATGCCGGTGCCTTTGAGGGCCGACACGGGGCTGGTGATGGTCTCGCCACCCCAGTCTTCCGGGGTGATGTTGCGCTGCTGCATCTGCTGCTTCACGCGGTCGATGTTGGCGCCCTTGGCGTCGACCTTGTTGATCGCGGCCACGATGGCGCTCGCATGCTTCTGCGCGAACTTGAGGGCCTCTTCGGTCTGCGGCATGAAGCCGTCGTCCGCCGCCACGACGAGCACGGCGACGTCGGTGACGGAGGCGCCACGTTCGCGCATCTTGGCGAAGGCGGCGTGACCGGGGGTGTCGAGGAAGGTGACGGTCTTGCCCTTGTACTCAGGCTTCTCGCCCTGGTAGTTGACGGAGTAGGCGCCGATGTGCTGCGTGATGCCGCCGGCTTCGCCCGAGACGACGTTGGTCTTGCGGAAGAAGTCGAGGAGGGTGGTCTTGCCGTGGTCGACGTGTCCGAGCACGCAGACGACGGGCGGGCGCGGGGTCATGAGCGCCGGATCGTCTTCGGAAGGCTTCTCGACCTTCTTGACGGGCTGGACGCCTTCGCCGCGGTGGCGGATCTCGAGGGTGTAGCCGTGGCGTTCGGCGACCTTACGGGCATCGGCTTCCTCGATGACGGAGGAGACGCTGACGACCTTGTTCAGTTCCATCAGGTTACCGATGACCTGGAAGGGCTTGAGGTTGAGGGCGATCGCGAAGTCGCGCACCACGATGGGCGGGCGAACGGTGATGGCGCCTTTGCTGCCCGGAGCGGCCTGGTTGCCGGTGGCGGCAGGGCGGTTGACGACGGGAGCGATGGGCGGGCGGACGACCGGAGGGACGTTGGCCGGGCGCGAGGGGATCGGGGGCGGCGTGCTGACGACGACGGGCGGCAGGTCCACCTTGGCCGGAGTCGGCGCGATCGCCGGGCGAGGGATGACCGGGGTGATGGACGGACGTGCGGCCGGAGGCGGCGTCGGGGCGATGCTCGGCCGGGGAGGCATGCTCACCGGAGGCGGCGTGCCGGGCTTGGCGACGGGTGCGACCGGAGCGGAGGGCTTGGGCTGCTCAGGGGCCTTCGGGGCTTCGACGACCGGTTCAGGGGCGGGCTCGGCCTTCTTGGGTAGCTTGTCTTCAGCGAAGGTGAGGAAGTCGTCGCGGTAGGTCTTGCCGAAGTTGCTCGAAGCCGCGGGCTTCTTCCCTTCGGTGTAGACGTAGTCCTTGTAGTCGGGACGAGCGACCACGAACTGGTCGACCAGGGCGAGCAGCGCCTTGACCTCGATGCCGAGCTCCTTGGCCACGTCGCTGAAACGCTGCGTGGCCGCGGGCTTCTTGGCTTCGGATTTCTTCTTCTCGGTCATGTGCGCGTGCGAAGGGTGGCGATAGGGTGAGGTGCGGAAGGATTACGAACGACGGCCCTTGGCGTAGGCGGCGAGGACGGCTTCGACCTCTTCGGCCGGGATGCCGCTTTCCTTGAAGTCTTCCACGGTCGCGCCTTCGAGGGCTTCGACGCTGGAGATGCCCAGACCGACGAACTTCGCGATGAGTTCGGCCGGGAGGCTGAGCTGCTCGGCGATGCGGACGGCGGCGTCGCCGGCCTTGGCTTCGAAGCTTTCGGCGGCGTGCGTGGCCTTCTGGATGTTGAGACCCCAGCCCATGAGCTTGGAGGTCAGGCGGGCGTTGCGGCCCTTGCTGCCGATGGCGATGCGCATGTCGTCCTCGTCCACCTCGAAGTGGATGGAGCGGGTGCGTTCGTCGATGCGGACGTTGCGCGGCTTGGCCGGGCGGATGGCTTCTTCGAGCAGCTTGAGCGGCTCGGCATGGTAGCGGATGATGTCGATCTTCTCGCCGCCGAGTTCCTTGACGATGTTGCGCACGCGGGCGCCACGGGCGCCGACGCAGGCGCCGACGGGGTCGACCTTGGGGTCGCTCGAGTCGACGGCGATCTTGGTGCGGTAGCCCGGGTCGCGGGCCATCTTGGCGATGGTGACGGTCTTGTCGGCGATCTCGGCGACCTCCAGCTCGAGCAGGCGGCGGACGAAGCCGTCGTTGGCGCGGGAGAGCACGAACTCGCGGCCGCGCTGCGGGTCCTCGCGGATCTCGAGCAGCAGGCAGCGGATGCGGTCGCCGGTGCGGAACTCGTCGCCATGGCAGCGCTCCTTGTGCGTGAGGACGGCCTCGGCGGTGCCGAGCTCGACGATCACGTTGCCCCGCTCGGTGCGGCGGACGGTGCCGGTGACGATGTCGCCGACCTTGTCCTTGTACTCCTGGAAGACCTGGTCCTTCTCGATCTTGCGGAAGCGCTGGTTGAG
>RFRI01000072.1 GCA_009924535.1 Verrucomicrobiota bacterium | reverse complement strand
ATGGAAAGTCTTGTCAGGCTGGAGTCCGTCGGCGGGCATGGGAAAAGGGATGGGGCGAAAGCCTGCCGGGGCAAGCGAACGCGTTATTTCGTCCGCAGGGTCGCGGCGAGGCGGTCAAGTTCGGCCCAGGTCTCGACCGCGGGCTTCAGGCCGAGGTCGCGGCGGGCGGCGGAGACGTCGAACCAGTGGTCCTTGGCGAGTTCGACGGCGACGAAGCGGGTCATAGGCGGTTCGCCCTTGAGTCGCAACAGCGTCCAGACGCCTTCGAGCAGCGCGCCGAGCCAGTAGGCGGAGCGTTGGCTGATGCGGCGGCTGACCGGTTTTTCGCCGGCGCCGACGAGCAAGCGGTTGATGAACTCCCAGAGCTTCACCGGCTCGCCTTGCGAAAGGAAGTAGGCCTTCCCGTTGGCGCGCCCCACGAGGAGCGCATCGAGCGCGCCGAGGTGCGCATCGGCCGCCGTGTCGACGTGCGTGACGTCGACCTGGTTCTCGCCGTCGCCGACGATACGTAGCTTGCCGGCGCGGGCGCGGGCGAGGACGCGCGGGAAGAGGTGGTTGTCGCCCGGGCCCCAGATCAGGTGGGGGCGGAGCGCGCAGACCTTGAGCTGGTCCGAGGCGGCCTTGAGCGCGACTTCCTCGGCGATGGCCTTGGTCTCGGCGTAGGCGCAGAGCCAGTTATCGCCGTAGGGCAGGGATTCGTCGGCGCCGCGGAACGCTTCGCCGCTGAAGACCACGCTCGGCGTGCTGGTGTGCACGAGGGCGCGGACGCCATGGGCCTGGCACGCGCCGACGACGTTCGACGTGCCGTCGATGTTGATACGGACGTATTCTTCCCAAGGGCCCCAGACGCCGGCTTTCGCCGCCACATGGAAGACGTAGTCGCAGTCTTTCACCGCCGCATCGACCGTCGTACGGTCGGCGATATCGCCGCGGACGAAATCCACCTGATCAGCGAGCCCACCCGCGATCGGCGTGCGGCCGAGCACGCGGACGCGATAGCCGCGGGCGAGGCACCGACGCACCACGGCCTGGCCGAGGAAGCCGGCGCCACCGGTGACGAGGACGAGGGGTGGGTTCATCGGGCGAGGCGGCTGGTCCATTCCTTCGCCAGCTGGAGGCGATGAATCTTGGCGTTGTGGCGGACGTCTACCGGCAGCGCGCGTTGGAAGACGATGTGCTTCACGCGCACGGAGCACGGACAACTGAGCGCCCACTCGCGCAGTTCGGCGATGAAGCGCTTGCGGGCCGCTGCGGTCTCGGGGAAGTGTCCGGCGCGCGGTTCGACGACGAGCGCGGGCGTCTGACGGGACGTTGCGCCGATGCCAATCAGCGCGCAGCGGAAAACCTGAGGGTGTTGGCGGAACGCCGGCTCGATCGACTCCGTGGGCAGGTCGCCCTCCGGGGTGCGGACTTTTTCCACGCGTCGGCCGAAGAAGAATAAGCGGCCCGAGCTATCCAGCGCGCCGAGGTCGCCCATGCGGTGCCAGATGCGGTCGCCGTCGCCGATCTTCGCGAGACGCGTGGCCTCGGGCAGGCCGTCGTATTCGCGGGTCACGCTGGGTCCCGTCGCGATGATCTCGCCGATCTCCCCTGTGGCGCAGGGTTGAGCTTCGCCGAGCGTCGCGATCGGGCCGTCCACTTCCTTGATCACGCGGATCTCGACGCCGCTGACCGCTCGGCCGACGCACGTGCCTTGGCCGCGCAGGGCCAGCCGGCGGGCTTCGCCGAGGAGCTCATCCAAGGCGTCATCCGCGACCTCACCCTCATCGATGAAGTCATCGGCAAGTACGCCAAGAACTGGGCCTTCGGCCGCATCGCGCGCGTCGACCTCGCCATCCTGCGCATCGCCATCTTCGAACTGATGCGCCGCACGGACATCCCGCCGGTCGTCAGCATCAACGAGGCCGTCGACATCGCCAAGGAATTCTCGACCGAGGAATCCAAGCGCTTCGTGAACGGCATCCTCGACAGCTACAAGGAAGAACTGGGGCGCGACCCGCGCAAAGCCGAAGGGGGCTGAACCGATGGCGGGCTTCTTCGAGCGTCTGAAGTCCGGCCTGAGCCGCACGGCCGAGGCCGTGGCGAACTTGCTGGCCCGTCCGATGGACGCCGAGTCGGCCGAGCAGCTGCGCGAGCGCCTGATCGCCGCCGACTTCGGCCCGGCCACCGCGGACGAAGTCGTCGCGGCCGCGCGCTCCGCGTGGAAATCGGAAGCCGCCCTCCGCAAGACCTCGCCCGCCGAAGCCGCGGCCGAAAGCATCGTGCGCGCGCTCGGCGGGGAGACCGCCACCTCGCCCGCGTTCGCGAAGCCGCACGTGATCATGCTCCTCGGCGTCAACGGCGCCGGTAAGACGACCACCGCCGCAAAGCTCGCCTGGCGCTGGCGCCAGGAAAACAAGACCTGCCTGCTCGGCGCGTGCGACACGTTCCGCGCCGCGGCCGGCGAACAACTTTCCGCCTGGGCCGACCGGCTCGGCGTCGAAGTCGTCGGCGGAGCCGCCGGAGCGGATCCTGCCGCCGTGGCTTTCGATGCGGCCAAGGCCGGCGTCGCCCGCGGCGTCGACTTCGTCATCCTCGACACCGCCGGCCGCCTGCACACCAAGGCCCATCTTCTGGAAGAACTGCGCAAGGTCGTCCGCGTGACGGCCAAGGCCCACCCGGGCGCACCGCACGAGAAGTGGCTCGTCATCGATGGCTCGCTCGGCGCGAACTCGATCGAACAAGCCCGCATCTTCCATGAGGCCGTCGGGCTTACCGGCCTGATCGTGACCAAGCTCGATGGCACCGCCCGCGGCGGCGCGCTCGTCGCGGTGGTCCGCGAACTCGGCGTCCCGGTCCGCTTCATCGGCGTCGGCGAACAACCGGCCGACCTCCAACCGTTCGATGCGCGGGCCTATGCCCGCTCGATCGTCGGCCTGGCGGAGTGAGGTTGTCTTGCCAGCGAGGGGCCCTCGCCCCAGCGTGACCCCATGTCGGCCGAGACCGTCACCGTCGAACTAGGCCAGCGCTCCTACCCCGTCCGCATCGGGGCAGGGATGCGCCAGGAAGCCTTGGCCATGGCCGAACGCCGCTTGGCCGCCGGCCAGAAGTGCGTCACGATCACCTCGCCGGGCGTCGCGGTCGCCCAATCGGGGTTCACCGCGCAGCTTGGCCGTCTCATGCCCGTCCTCGTGACCGCATCGGACGGCGAGACCGCCAAGTCGGCCGCCGAACTCGTGCGCGTCTGGGATTTCCTCGCAGCCAACGGCGTAGCCCGCGACGGCGCCGTCTTCGCGCTCGGTGGCGGCGTCGTCGGCGACCTCGCCGGTTTCGCGGCCGCCTCTTACCAGCGCGGCGTCGATTTCACCCAGATCCCGACGACCTTGCTCGCGATGGTCGACAGCTCCGTCGGCGGCAAGACCGGCATCAATCTCGCCGCGGGTAAGAACCTGGTCGGTAACTTCCATCAGCCCACGGCCGTCTTCGCCGACACCGACCTGCTGGCCACGCTGCCGCCGCGTGAATTCGCCGCGGGGATGGCCGAGGTCATCAAGCACGGCATCATCGCCGACGCCGACCTCTTCGGTCTGCTTGAGCAGAACTCGCCCCTCACCTGGAACCATCCGCTCCTGCCTCGCGTCATCCGCCGCTGCGTCGAGATCAAGGCGGCCGTCGTCGCCGGCGACGAACGCGAGACCAGCGTCCAAGGCGGGCGCGCCCTGCTCAACCTCGGCCACACCTTCGGACACGCCATCGAGGCCACCGCCGGCTACGGGACTTACCTGCACGGCGAAGCCGTCGCGATCGGCCTCGTGATGGCCGCCCGCCTTTCGGCGGAGCTGAAACATTGCACCGCCGACCAAGCCGAACAGGTCGAAGCCACGCTGAAGGCGCACGCCCTGCCGACGGCGCTCCGTGCGCCGCTCCCGCTTGAACCCATGCTCGCCGCGATGCGTCGCGACAAGAAGGTCCGCGGCGGCAAGTTGCGCTTCGTCCTGCAGGACGGGGTCGGCGCGGCCAGCACCTCGGATTCCGTGCCTGAAGAGGCCGCGATTCACGCTCTGCTCGCCGGTGGCGCCGTCCGCTGATTTGCATCCGCTTGACCCTCCGGGACGGTGGGCTTTGGATGCGGTATGCCCCGCCTCCTCTGCGTCTGCCTGCTGGCGGTCTCCGTCGCCCTGCGCGCCGCCGAGACGCCCGACCCCGGCAAGACGTACTTCGGGCGCAAGCAATACGTCGAATACATCGCCGGAAGCCTGCCGTTCGTACTCTCCGCCCCGCATGGCGGCCGCGACAAGCCGGACGAGCTCCCTGATCGCGAGAAAGGCACGTTCGCCTTCGATACCAATACCCAGGAACTCGCGCGCGCCATCGATGACGAGTTTGTCGCCCGCACCGGGCAGCACCCGCACGTGGTCCTCTGCCGCGTCACGCGTCGCAAGATCGACTGCAACCGCGAGATCGCCGAAGGCGCCGCCGGGAATCCGCTGACCGAACAGTCTTGGAAGGATTTCCAAGGCTTCATCCAGACCGCGCAGAAGGCGGTCATCGCGCAATATGGCAAAGGCTTCTACATCGACCTGCATGGCCACGGCCACGCCGACGCGCGCCTTGAACTGGGCTACGCACACGACCGCCAAGAGTTCGGCCTGGCGGACACCGAACTCGCCAAGCCGGAGTTCATCAAGAAAGGCACGCTGCAGTTCTTCGCCCTCAAGAATCCTGCGGCCTACCCGGCCCTCCTGCACGGGCCGCAGAGCTTCGGTGCGCTGATGGAGAAGGCCGGCTTCCCGTCCACGCCGAGCCTCGGCAAGCCCGTACCCGGCGAACCCTATTTCAACGGAGGCTACAACGTCCGCACCCACACTGCCCCTGGTACCGGCTTCGCGGGTCTGCAGATCGAGAGCCACTCCAAGGGCGTACGCGATACCGACGCCAGCCGGCGCAAGTTCGCCACCGCGCTGGTCGAGCAGCTCGCGACCTACCTCGACGCCCAGATGGGCCTCAAGCTACCCCTGAAGCCCAAGGCCAAGTAGGCCTTACGGCTGTGGACCCACGGCCGGCTTGGCCGCGCGCCAGTCGCCCTTGAGCAGCCGCTGGTCGTTCTTCTCGTTGGCCGCGCGGACGCGATCCTCGAGCGAACCCTGGCCGGCCGACTGCCCGGAGACAGCCGCGGCGGCGGGCGTCTTCTCGGCGACGAACGAACGGTCGCCCAACGGACTGGAGCAGCCGACGAGCAAAAGCAGGGAGCATAAGGACAGGGTTTTCATCATAAGCTTATTTGGCACGGCGCTTGGCGTCGGCCTCAAGCCAGGCGCGGAGCCCGAGGGCGGAATGGCGAGCACGTTCGCGGGCGGCAGGAAGGTCGTCGGCATCGGCGACCTCGGCCTTCGTGAAAGAGTAGAACTTCGCCTTCGGCTCCGTGCCGGAAGCGCGGACGGCGATGCGGCGGCCATCGGCCAGTTCGGCAAGGATGAATTCCTCCGGCGGCACGCGGTCGCCTTCGGCGTCGATCACCTTGTCGCGCTCGTAGTCGGTGACCCGGACGACCTTGGAGCCGTCGATCACGGCCGGCGGAGTCGCGCGCCAGGAGGCGACGATGAGGAGAGGGAGCACGGCGGCTTCGGCGCCCGCGGCTTCGGACAGACGACGGCTCCATTTCTCGAGCTTACGGGCGATCCACTTGAAGCCGACGAGCGTCTCGACGCAGCGGACGCCATGGCGGGCGCAGATCGCGGCGACCAGCGGGGTCGTGACGAGGGACTTGACCACGGCCGCGTTCGGCGAGCCGGCCGCAGGAAGGATGCCGGCGTCCTTCAGCGAGGAGATCCGGAACTCGGTCAGCAAGGCGGCGACCTCATTGCCGTTGAGGAGGCGATGACCGCCGGCGGGCAGCGGGCAGGCCACGCCCACGCGGTCGGAGTCAGGGTCCGTGGCGAGGATGAGGTCGGCGCCGATCTCGTCGGCGAGCTTGAGGGCGAGGGCGAACGTGCTGGCGTTCTCCGGGTTCGGGGAAGCCACGGTCGGGAAGCGACCGTCGTGCTCGCGCTGTTCCTCGACGACGTGGGGGTCGATGCCCACGCGGCGCAGCGCCGGCACCACCATGACGTCGCCGGTGCCGTGGACGTTCGTGTAGACGACCTTGGGGGTATGGCGGGAGATCACCTCCGGATCGAGGACGACGCCGGCGACGCGGGCGAGGTAGGCGTCTTCGGCGGAAGCCGGGACGGTCAGCACGCGGCTGATGTCGGTCTCAAGATAAGGAGCGACATCGGCGGGGCCGAGCTTGCCGACTTCGGCGACGATGGCGGCGTCATGCGGAGGAAGCACCTGGCCGCCGTCGCTGAGGCAGCATTTGAAGCCGTTGTCGTGGGAAGGATTGTGGCTCGCGGTGATGACCACGCCGGCGTGGGCGCCGAGATGGCGGACGGTGAAGCTCAGCTGCGGAGTGGAGCGGGCGCCGACGAAGAGATAGGCTTCGCCGCCGAGTTCGGTCCAGGCCCCGGCGATCAGTTCGGCGAAGTGGCGGGAGAAATGGCGGACGTCATGCGCGACGACGAGGCGGGCGCTGGGCTGGGTCGCGGAGACATGCTTCCAGAGACCGATGACCGCGCGGAGGACATTGATGTCATTGAGACAGGCCGAGCCGATGGCGGCGCGGACCGGCAGACCCTGGGCGTCGAGTTCGTTGGCCGCCGAGACGCGGCCAACGGTGCGGCCGCGCATGCCGCCCGTACCGAAGGCGATGCCCTTGTAAAAACGGTCCTCAAGTTCTGCCCAGGCTCCGCGATCGCAGAGGTCCTTAAGGGAGTCGATCGCCGCGGTCGGCAAGGCCCCGGAGCGAAGCCAATCCCCGGCGTTGGCGAGGCTGGAGGCGGAAATCTGGCCCTT
>RFRI01000071.1 GCA_009924535.1 Verrucomicrobiota bacterium | reverse complement strand
GGTTTACCGCCGGACGGTCTCTCGTTGTCGCCGATGACTCCGTCGCGGTCGATGTCCGCTTCGATGCCCGCCGGCTCGGCGACGAAATCAGCCAGCGAGTATTCCAGCCGACCATCGTCTTCGGGAATGAGGCTGAGCGTGAGCAGCTTCCCTTCATCAGCCGCCTGAATCGAGAAGGGAAGGCCCATGTAGCGCCATTCAGCATCAACCGGCATGGGGGTCTTCCACTCGGCGAGCGTCTTCCCGTCTTCGTTCCGGATAGAGACGGTGTAGCGCTGCTCGATTTCGAGTGGGTTCCAGCGCACATGCTGGCGCCACATGAGTAAGTAGGAGCCCGCCTTGAGGTCCGAGCGGATGACTTCGACCCTAAGATTAGGCAGATTCCCTTCTCCATAGAAGTATCGCAGGGAGAAGGTTGACGTCTCTTGTCGTGCTGCGGGGGTGCTGGCGGGTGCGCCTTGGCGTCTCGACGCCAGCAGCTCGAGTACCTTCAGTCGCAGCGCAGGATTGGAGGGCAGCGGGCCGGTGCCGCCGCTGACAATTCGTTGAGGGTAGTCGTGCGGGTCGCAGGGGTCCGTCCCTTGGATGATCTCGGTCAGGTCGTCCCAGCCGTCGCCATCGGTATCAGGGTCATCAGGGTTAGTCCCGAGTAACTGCTCCATTTCATCGTCTAGGCCATCTTCGTCGGCATCTTTTTCGATTGAGACGAAGACGTTCGAGGACGCGCGGAAGGCCCCCGGACAGAGGCAGGTCGAGAAGATCAGAAAAAGGCCGAATCGGATTAACATGGCCCGGTTCAGATTAAGGAGGCCGGTGAAAAAACAATGAGGCTCACCTAGGGATTTTATGATGAGCAAAGGGCTGGGGTCGTTTTCAGGGTAAGTCCGGACTTGGTTTATGTCCGCGACCTGTCGAATAAAGGCGGGCGAAAGCGGCGGGGTCAGTTGACCCGGTAACCATCGGGGTTATCTGGTGTCATATGCGCATGCCCCGCCGCACCCTGCCCTTGGCCGCCCTTTGCCTGGCGGCCGTCGCTTTCGCCCAGATCGGCGACAAGGCCGGCGAGCCGCAGATACAGCTGGTCCCGGACAACCAGATCCCGCCTTCCCCGGCGCGCACGCCCCGGGAGGAGCTGAAGACGTTCCAGCTCGCGAAGGGCTACCAGATCTCGCTCGCCGCCAGCGACCCGCAGGTCGGCGATCCGGTGGCGGCCCAGTTCGGTCCGGACGGTCGTCTCTGGGTCGTCGAGATGCAGGGCTACATGCCTGACCTCGATGGCACGACGGAAGACCAGCCCCACGGCCGCGTGGTCGTCCTGGAAGATAGGGACGGCGACGGCGTCTTCGAGACGTCCACGGTCTTCCTCGATAACATCGTGATGCCCCGCGCCATCGCCCTGCACCGCGATGGTGTGCTCGTCGGCGCCCCGCCGCATCTCTGGTTCTGCCGCGACACGAACGGAGACGGCAAGGCCGACGAGAAGATCGAGATCGCGACGGACTTTGGCGTACGCGTCGATCCTTCCCGCCCGCAGCTCGCCAATCCCGAACGCGCCCCGAACGCGCTGCTCTGGGGGCATGACAACTGGCTTTACGTCGGCGCCTACACGGCCCGCTTCAAGTTCAAGGACGGCCGCTGGCTCCGCGGGCTGAGCAACTTCCGCGGGCAGTGGGGCCTTTCGCAGGACGACTTCGGCCACCTCTTCCATAACAGCAACAGCGACCAGATGCGCGCCGACGTCATCCCGTCGTCGTATCTTAACCGCAACCCGAACCTCGGTCGCACCACGGGCCTCAATTGGAAGGTCGCGAAGGAACAGCTGGTCTGGCCGATTCGCGTCAACCCCGGCATCAACCGCGGTTATCGCCCTGAGATGCTCCGCGAGTTCAAGCTCAAGGAGTTCACCGCCGCCTGCTCACCTTGGATTTACCGCGCCGACCTCTTCCCGGCCGACGCCTACGGCAACGCGTTCGTGTGCGAGCCCGCGGGCAACCTCATCAAGCGCAACGTGGTGAAGTCCGAAGGCGGCGCCCTGGTGGGCACGCCTTACTACGACCAGACGGAGTTCCTGGCTTCGACCGACGAGCGCTTCCGTCCGGTTAACCTGCTCACGGGGCCCGACGGCGCCCTCTACGTCATCGATCTCTACCGCGGCGTCATCCAGCACCGCATCTCGCTGACCACCTACCTGCGCGAGCAGATCGTGAAGCGCGGCCTCGATAAGCCCCTCGCGCTTGGACGCGTCTGGCGTATCGCGCCCGAAGGCGCCGCTGTCGCTCCGGCCAAGAAACTTTCCGCGATGACCCCGGCCGAACTCGTCGCCGAACTCGCCAGCGGCAACTCCTGGCGTCGCGAGACCGCCCAGCGCCTGCTCGTCGAAGCCGCCCCGGATGCCGCGATCGATGCCGCGCTCGGCGCGCTCGCCAAGGATTCCGCCTCGCCCATGGGCCGTGTGCATGCCCTGTGGACGCTCGAAGGCCGCGGTACCGTGAAGGCCGAGTCCGTCCTCGCCGGCATGGCCCACGCCGACCCGCGCGTGCGCGCGGCCGCCATCCGCGTCTCCGAAGCCCTGATGGCCTCGCCCGACCGCGACGCGATCGTCGCCCGCTGGACCGAACTCGCGGCCACCGAAGACGCCACCGAGGTCCAGCAGCAGCTCGCGCTCTCCCTCGGCGAAGCCAAGTCGCCCGCCGCCGACCTCGTCGGCGCCGCGCTCATCACCCGCGCGAGCGAGGTCGCCTTCATCCAGGACGCGTTCCTCAGCGGCCTCGAAGGACGCGAGATCGACCTGTTCGAAGCCGTGCTCAAGAAGCCGGCCGCCTATCCCAAGACCTTGCCCGCCGCCTTGCTCCGCTGCGTCTTCTCCACGCGCAAGCCCGCGCAGGTCGAGAAGGCCCTCGCGATCATCGCCGCGTTGCCGCTCAAGTCGCAGCAGCTGACGCTGCTGGGGTCGCTCGCCACGCATCCGACCGTCACCGCCAAGCGTCCGGTAAAACTCGCCGCCGAGCCGGCTTCGCTGGCCAAGCTGTCCAAGAGCAAGGACGCCGCGATGGTGAAGGCCCTCGCCTGGTTCAAGAGCACCGTCGTCTGGCCGGGCAAGCCGGGCGTGGTCGTCCCGGTGGTGAAGCCGCTCACCAATGAGGAGCAGGCCCTCTTCGACAACGGCAAGCAGACCTTCGCCGGCCTGTGCGCCGCGTGCCACCAGCCGACGGGCAAGGGCCTTCCGCCCGTCTTCCCGTCGATCTCCGAGACTCCCATCGTCGTCGGTAACCCCGAGCTGCCGATCAAGTTCATCCTGCAGGGCCTCATGGGTCCGATCACCGTCGGCGGCATGACCTATAACAGCATGATGCCTCCCGTCGCCGGCGTGAACGACCAGGACATCTCCGACGTCCTCACCTACGTTCGCCAGAGCTTCGGCAACAAGGGCAACCCCGTCTCCGTCGAACAGGTGAAGGCCGTCCGCGCCGCCACCGCCGGTCGCACGGCTCCTTGGACCACCGCCGAGCTCGGCCTCAAATAACCCCGCACTTCCTTTACCGATGACTCAGGAAAATCGTTCCGGCCGCCCGCAGGGCCGTCCCCCCGAAGGCGACTCGCGCCTCTCGCGGACCGAGGCCCAGCTTAGCGGCCCGTTCCTCCTCTTCTTCGTCTCCGCGGTGATCTGGCTGCTCGCGGCTTCGATCCTCGGCGTGATCGCCGCCCTCCAGCAAGGGTCGCTCGCCGGCGGTCTGTTTCGTGGTTGTGAGATCCTCACCTACGGGCACGTCGCCGCCGCTCAGCGCAACCTGTTCGTCTACGGTTGGGGCTTCAACGCTTTCTTCGCCCTCAACCTCTGGCTGCTCTCTCAGCTGGGTCGCTTCGAGCTCCGTAACGGCTGGCTCGCCACCCTCGGTGGCGCCGTCTGGAACGTCGCCCTCACTTACGGCGTGGTCCAGATCTTCGCCGGCAACCAGACGGGCTTTGGCCTCCTGGAATTCCCCCGCGAAGTCGGACCGGTGCTCGCGGTCGCCTTCCTGCTCGCCGGCTTCTGGCCGATCGTCGCGTTCGCGCGTCGCCCCACGGGTCACACCTTCGCCTCGCAGTGGTTCGTGGTCGGCGCCTCGTTCGCCTTCCCGCTGACCTACCTGCTGGCGCAGCTGCTGGTCCTCTGGCAGCCCGCTTCGGGCGTCGTCCAGGCCATCGCCCATAGCTGGTTCGTCTCTAACCTCCTCCTGCTCTGGTTCGGCGCCTCGGCCCTCGCCGCGGTCTACTACTTCCTGCCGAAAGTCCTCGGTCGCACGATCAGCGCTTACTACCTCGCTCCGGTGGGCTTCTGGACGTTCTTCCTCTTCGCGAGCTGGACGGGCCCGTCCGCCCTCATCGGCGCTCCGGTGCCGCTCTGGCTCCAGTCCGTCGGCGTCGTCGCCGGCGCGATGCTGATGGTCCCGGTGATCATCACGGCGATCAACTTCCACGGCACGCTTTCCTCCGAAGGCGGCTGGTCCCGCGCCTGGAACGACACCACGCTCCGCTTCGTGAGCTTCGGTGCCGTCGCCTTCACGCTCTTCGGCGTGCTCAACGCCATCTTCGGCTTCCGTGGCACCAATGCCGTGGTCCGTTTCACGTCCTTCGCCGCCGGCCAGGAGCAGCTCCTGACCTACGCGTTCGCCACGATGGTGCTCTTCGGCGCCGCCTACTTCGTGCTGCCTCGCCTCACGGGCTCGCTCTGGCCCTCCGCCAAGCTGGTCCACGTGCACTTCTGGGCCACCGCCCTCGGCGCCGTCGCTTCGGTCGTCGCCTTGCTCGTCGGTGGTTTCGAAAGCGGCAAGCAGCTCGCTGACGCCTCCATCTCCTTCCAGCAGGTCGCCAAGGCCGGTGCCGCCTGGAACGTCGCGCTCACGGTCTCGGCGGTCCTCCTGCTCGTCGGCCACGTCGCCTTCGCCCTCAACGCTTTCGGCATGATCCTCAAATCTTCCGCGCCCGCTTCCGCAGGCCGCCACGACTAATCCGGACAACCATGAAGAATCTCAACACTCTCCTGGCCGGCATCTTCCTGGCCGTCGCGTTACCCTTCGGCGCGCTGGTCATCAGCAGCCAGGTCCAGCTCGGCTCGCTCGGCCGTGCGCCCGCCGAAGAAGGTGGCCCGCTCTTCCCGTCCCGCGAACCCGGCCTGGCCATCCAGGGCCGCACGGTCTACGTCTCCCTCGGTTGCGTCAGCTGCCACACCCAGCAGGTCCGTCCGGCCGGGCAGGGTAGCGACATCGCCCGCGGTTATGGCGCCCGTCCTTCGGTCGCCCGAGATTACGCGCAGCAGGGGCAGGTCCTCCTCGGCGATCGCCGCCTCGGTCCGGACCTCGCCAACTACGGAGCCCGGGCCAAGGACCTCTCCTCGGTGCACGCCGCGATCCAGCATAACGGGCAGTTCGCTTTCCTCTACGCGGGTTCGAAGAACGAGGTCGCCTCCGAGCGCGCCGTCGCCCTGGCCGCCTATCTCCAATCCCTCCGCCAGGATTATTCCTCGCCGGAAGCCAAACTGAAGAAGTGAACCCATGAACGACCGTAACCGTCATCCTGACAATAACCGCCCGCGCCGAGGTCCCTCCGGTGTCGGCTCCGAAGGCCCGTCCGACGGACGCCTGGTGGAGGTTCACTCGCAGCTGTCCCGCGACAAGGACGAGCCGGCCGAGGGGTTCTCCCTCACGCCGATCCTGATCGTCTTCCTTTTCTGCGGATTCGGCTTCTGGGCCGGCCTCTACCTCACCCGCAACTCGGGCGACTTCTCTCCGTCGGCCTTCGACCTCAACGCCCCCAAGGCCGCCGTCGCCGGCGGTCCGGTCGCTTTTGAGCCTGATGCCGCCAAGGGCGAGACGCTCTTCCTCGCGAACTGCGCCGCTTGCCACCAGGCGACTGGTCTCGGCGTTCCCGGTGCTTTCCCTCCGCTGGCCAAGTCTCCTTGGGTCGCGGGTTCGGAAGAACGCATCATCAAGGCCGTCCTCGCCGGTCTCGCCGGAGAAATCGAAGTCCTCGGCGCGAAGTATAACGGTAACATGCCGAACATCGGCGCCGGCCTCAAGGATACGCAGGTGGCCAACATCGTCACTTATGTCCGACAGGCCTGGGGGAATACCGCCGAGCCGGTCATGGACACCAAGGTCGCCGAAATCCGCAAGGCCATCGGCAACCGTGCCCAGTACAATCCTGCCGACCTCCTGAAGGAACACCCGCTTCAGGCCAAGTAAGGTCTCGGCGCAGGCGGCAACAAAAAGGCCCGGGAGCGATCCCGGGCCTTTCTTATTGGGCTCACGCCCGACGCTCAGGAGTGCTTCTTGATGAAGGCGGCGATGTCGCCCTTGGGGCGGGCACCGACCATCTTGTCGACCACCACGCCGTTCTTGTAAAGGAACAGGGCAGGGATGGAGTTGACGCCTAGCTGCTGGGCCAGCGCCTGATTGGTGTCCACGTCGACCTTCGCGATCTGGACGGCGCCGTTCATCTCGGTGGCGAGCTGATCGAGCACGGGGCCGATCTGCTTGCACGGGCCACACCAGGTGGCCCAGAAGTCCACCAGGACGGGGACGGTCGCCGCCTTGATGGTGGCGTCGAAGTTGCTGTTATCGAGATTGAGGATGAGATCGGAGGCCATGAAATGGGACTTAACCTTTGGATTTGACGAAGAGTTCGAGCGCGAGGAGCACCACGCCGACCAACGAAGCCGCAAGGGCGAGGACGTCAAATGCCGCGGAGACATTGCCGACGGTGCGATTCGCACTCGGAGCAGCGACCGGACGAGGAGCGGAAGCACCAGCAGCCGGGATTGCGGCCGGAGGCGGAGGAACCGCGGCACCAGCGTCGGCGGTGGGCGCGGGCGGAGGCGGAGGAACGAAGCCGGCTGG
>RFRI01000008.1 GCA_009924535.1 Verrucomicrobiota bacterium | reverse complement strand
GGTTTGCGCGGTCTGCGCCGATGGCGCCTGCATCGAATAGTCGGGCTGCTTCGACACCGGCGAAGACATCGGCGCGTTGGTATCGAAGGACTGCGCAACGGGCGCTCTGGTCATCGCGGACGCGGTAGGCGACACGCTCACCGGAATCGATGGCGCGGCCGGATCGGCCGATATGGTCGGTGCCGGCGCGGCACTCGGGGCCTGGGCCTGCGGCATCGGCGACGATCAGCTCGCGTTCGGCACGCGCATGGCCCGCGAGATGGCCCGCCTGGATGTCGGCCAGTCCGTCGTCACGGCCAAGGGCACCGTCATCGCCGTCGAAGCCTTTGAAGGCACCGATAACATGCTCCGCCGCTGCGCGCAGACCGGCGGCAAGGAAATGCTCCTCACCAAGACGTCGAAGCACGCCCAAGACTGGCGCTTCGACGTCCCTTGCTTCGGCATCAAGACCCTGGAGAGCATGGCCGAGGGCGGCGTCACGAAAGCCGCGCTCGAGGCCGACGCAGTCATCCTCATCGACAGACCAGCGGTCATCGCGCGCGCCAAGCAGCTCGGTATCGACCTCTTCGGCTTCGGCCCCGCCTGAAGAACCCCCAAGGTTTCAGCCTTCGAAGAAATTCCAGGCGACGGCGCTCTCGGCCAGCACCCATGCGGCCACCAAGCCCAGCACGAGCAGGATCCACTTACGGTAACGAGCCCAGATTCCCGGGGTATCCGCCGCATGATCCAAACCGCGGCGCGCGCTCAGGAGCAGCTTCAGTCGCGCATGCCAGGCCAGCTTGGTTTCACCGGAAAGGTCGCGGTGCGCATACGCATTGACCCGATAATCAGGCTTACGGAACAGCTTGGCGATGCGGCTCAACACATCTCCTGCATACACCCTTTACCCACGCTTTACAAGCGGAGCGTCTCTGGGTAAGCCCAAAGGCGTGAAGTCCACCACCCGGTCCCTCCGCGCCCTCAAAGGCGTCCGGCCCATCGTCTGCCTGACCGCCTATGATGTGAGCACGGCCCGCATCGCGGACGCCGGCGGCGCCGACCTCATCCTCGTCGGCGACTCCCTGGGCAATGCGGTCCTCGGACTGCCCGACACGGTCGGGGTCACCTTGGACATGATGATCCACCACTCGGCCGCCGTCGCCCGGGCCAAGACGGAAGCCCTCGTGGTGGGCGACCTGCCTTTCGGCCTGGCCCACGATAGCTTCCCCAAGCTTCTCGGCTACTGCCGACGCTTTCTCCAGGAAGGCGGCGTCAAGGCCGTGAAGATCGAAGGCGGCGCCTCGCTCGCTCCGGCCATCGCCCGCCTCGTCGACGCCGGCATCCCGGTCATGGGCCATGTCGGCATGCTCCCGCAGCGCGTCCACTCCGCCGGCTATCGTCGTCGCGGCCTCACGCCCGAAGACCAGAAAAAGATCCTGATCGACGCCCAAGCCGTCGCCGCTGCCGGCGCGTTCGCGATGGTCGTCGAATGCGTGGACGAGAAATTCATGCCGAAGATCACCGAAGCGGTGGCCGTGCCGACGATCGGCATCGGCTCCGGCCTCGGCTGCGACGGCCAGATCCTCGTCATCCACGACCTGCTCGGCCTGACGCCCGAACCTCCGCCCTTCGCCCGCCCCGAAGCCAACCTGCACCGTGACGCGGTCGCGGCCGTCCGCCGCTGGGCCGCCAAGGTGCGCACCAAGAAATCCAAATGAACTGCGTCATCTTCGGAGCCGGCGGCTGGGGTACGGCCATGGCCATCCACCTCGCCCGCCAAGGCCAGACCGTCACGCTCGTCCCGCGCCGCGCCGAACAGGCCCTCGCCCTCGCCACTTCCCGCGAGAACAAGGAATACCTCCCCGGACATCGCCTCGACGACTCGATTCAGATCGGCCTCGAGCCCTTGCCCGCGCTCATGGACGCCGAGCTGGTCTTCCTCGCCTGCCCGTCCAAAGGACTGCCGGAACTCCTGAAAGCAATCGGGCCGGCCGTGCGCACCTCCGGAGCCAAGATGGCGATCTCGCTCTGCAAAGGCCTCGACCTGAACACGCTCCGCCGCCCCTCCGAACTGATGGCCGAAGCCTTCGGTCCGATTCCCGTCGGCACGCTGAGCGGACCGAGCAACGCCGACGAAGTCGCGCGCGGCCTGCCGACGGCGTTGGTGCTGGCCTCGGTCGCCGACGGTGAACTCCTCAAGGATGTCCAAGCCGCCGTCAGCGGCCCGACCCTGCGTGCCTACACCTCGACCGACCTCGTCGGCGTCGAGATCGGCGGCACGCTCAAGAACGTCTATGCGCTCGGCGCCGGCCTCTGCGACGGACTCGGCCTCGGCTCGAACGCCAAAGCCGCCATGCTCACGCGCTCGCTGCAGGAGATGGCCCGTCTCGGCGAAGCCCTCGGCGCTCGTCCGGAAACCTTCCTCGGTCTGGGCGGCGTCGGCGACCTGATGGCCACCGCACACGGCTCCTGGAGCCGCAATCGTTCGCTCGGCGAACAACTCGCCAAAGATCCGCAAGGCACGCTCGCCGCGCTGGCCTCCCGCAAGGAAGCCGTCGAAGGCCATCGCGCCGCCGAAGCGTTATCCAAGCTGGCGACCAGCCGAGGCCTCGATGCCCCGATCCTTTTCTGCCTGCACGCGATCCTCTACAAGGGACTCGATCCCCGCGCGGGCGTCGTCGCGCTGATGACGCGCGACCTCCGTTCGGAGGCATGAGCTTCCAGGACGTCGAGTCACGTCCGTCGCCCATCGCCGGTCTCGGACTCTTCGCCAGACGGGACTTCGCGCCAGGCGAACGGATCTCACCCTACTCTGGCACGGTGACCGGACAGCCTCCCTCGGAAGCGTCTTCCGACGGCAAGGTCTACGCCCTGGAAATCTCCCCAGGGCGATGGCTGGACGGTTCCTCGGCGGACAACCCCTCCCGTCACGCCAACCACGCCTGCCACCCCAACGCCGAACTCATCTGGCACGACCCAGAATCGGCCGCCTGGCTGACCGCCCTGCAGCCGATCGCCGCCGGCGAGGAAATCACCTTCGACTATGGGTTTTCATTAGCCGAAAGCCTCTTTCACCCCTGCGCATGCGGAGCCGTCGATTGCGCAGGCAGGATCATCGCCACCCCCCTCCGCCCGGCTCTCCGCCGACACCTGCGTTTTTCACGTCCAAGGGATTGACCACACGCATCAGGAAGGTCAGTTTTCGCAGGTCAATCAGCCCATTTACCCATGAAAAAAGTCGCCCTTACCGAACTCGATCCCCGGCTCCAGAAGCAGATCACCGCCGCGGACCAGCAACTGAAGACAAACCCCCAGTATGCCGTCGAGGTCCTGACGGGTATCCTCGTCCGCAATCCTGGCTGCATCGAAGTACGCCGCACCTTACGCAAGGCCCAGAAAGCCCTTCATGGCACCAAGAAAGGTCTGTTTGACGGCATCACCGGCGCCCTGACCTCCGGTAAGATCGCCAAGGCCGTCGAAGCCGATCCGATCGCCGCGATCGCCGCCGCCGAAGAAGTGCTCGCCAAGAAGCCGATCGACTCCAACGCGAACAAGACCATCGCCCTCGCCGCCATCAAGCTCGAGTTCCATGAGCTCGCCGCCTTCGCCTACGAAGAACTTTCCACCAACGAGCCCACGCAGGTCCAGCACTTCGTCGACCTCGCCAACGTCTGGATCGCCGCCGGCGAAAACGACAACGCCCTCAACGCCGCCGACAAGGGCCTCAAGCTCTTCCCCGGCAACGGCGACCTCCAGGAAGCCGTCCGCAAAGCCTCGGTCAACAAGACGATGAAGAAGGGCAACTGGGAGGACAAAGGCGACTTCCAGTCCAAGCTCAAGGACAAGGACGAAGCCCTGCGCCTCGACCAGTCCGCCCGCACCGTCACCGATTCGGCCACCGCCCTCGCCCAGGCCGCCGAACTCGCCCAGAAGATCCAGGCCTCCCCGGACAGCCTCGATCTCTATCGCGAGATCGTCCGCATGTTCCTCATCGCCGAAGACCTCGACAGCGCCATCGCCTGGCTGCAGCGCGGCCGCGTGACGACCCTCGGCAAGGCCGACACTTCCCTCGAACGCCAGGAAAGCGACCTCATCATCCGCCGCTATGAACGCATCTCCAAGCAGCTGCGCGAGGCCATCACGGCCAATCCTTCCGACGCCGCCAGCAAGGACGCCCTCGCCAAGAACGAGACCGAGCTCAACGACTTCCGCCTTCAGACGTCCCTCTCGCTGGTCGAGCGCTACCCGAACGACTTCGGCTACCGCTTCGAGCTCGGCACCCTCCTCCTCTCGGCCAACCGCCTCGAGGACGCCGTCCAGCAGCTCCAGTACGCGCAGCGTAATCCGAAGTTCCGCCAGCCGGCGCTCCTCGCCATCGGCCGCGCCTTCTCGCAGGGCGGAAAGCACGATCTCGCCATCGAGCAGCTGACCGCCGCCAAGAGCGAAGTGCAGCTGATGAACGACCTGAAGAAGGATATCATCTACGCCCTCGGCGACACCTTCGAAAAGATGGGCAAGGACAAGGAAGCCGTCGACGAATACAAGATCATCTACATGGCCGACTCGGGCTACCGCGACGTCGCCAAGAAGATCAACGACTTCTACGAACGCCAGAAGGGCGCTTCGGCCTAAGCCTCATCCCCGCCTTCCCCCTCTTGCGGACGGCCTCACCTGCCCGCCTCCTCCTTCCTGCCCATGGCACTCACCCCCTTCAAGAGCAACCTCATCGCCGACGTCGGCATCAGCATGGGAGACGAAGGCAAGGGACGCCTCATCCCTGAGATCGTCCGCGAACTCCAATCCCTCACCGGCCGCCGCGACGTGGTCGGCACGGTGCTCAAGGTCAACGGTGGCGCCAACTCCGGCCACACGGTCGCGGGCCTGAAACTCAACCTGCTCCCGGGCGGCGTGGCCGAACATGACGTGGCCTGCCTGGCCCTCGGCGCCGGCGTCGTCGCCGACCCGTGCAAGGCCCTCTGGGAAGCCCTCCCCCTAGAGAAGATCGGCATCCCGGTCCTCAATCGCCTGCTCATCGACGAGCGCTGCATGATCAGCGACGTCTCCCACCGCATCCTCGACCTGGCCTGGGAAGACTACCGCATCCATATCCTCGGCCACGAAGCCCGTGGCTCGACCGGCCGCGGCATCACGCCCGCCTACGCCGACGAAGTCGGCCAGTTCCAGATCCACTACTCGGAATTCCTCGGCGCGAAGTCCGACTACGCCACCCGCCTCTCGGCCCGCCTCGACCGCGCCGCCTCCATCGTCCGCGACGTCTGCAAGCTCTCACCTGAGAAATGGTCCGGCCTCTTCGCCAAGCTCACCGAGGCGGAACTCCGCGCCAACAAGGGCGCCATCGACTCCGGCGTCTTCACCGCCGCGGAATTCGACTTCACCCGCTTCGCCGGCAAGGAGCCCTTCGCCTTCGACCACGCCGCCGTGCTCGAGTGCTACTGGAAAGCCGGCGCCGCCCTCGCCCACGCCATCGGCGACGTGCGCGAACGCATCCTCGGCGACCTCGCCGCCGATCGCCGCATCATCGGTGAATTCGGCCAAGCCTACTGGCTCGACAAGCGCGCCGGCTTCGCGCCGAACGTCACGGCCTCCCACACTTATACGCCGGAGTTCTTCCAGTCCGCCGGCATCCCGGTCCAGGCGATCCATACGGTCGGCTGCTGCAAGGCCTACGACACGAAGGTCGGTACCCACGTCTTCCTCACGAAGATGCCGGAAGACCACCCGCTCCAGCGCGCCCTCGCGAAGCTGGAGTTCGGCACGAGCACCGGACGCCAGCGCATGGTGGGCTGGTCCGACCTGGTCGAAAAGGCCGACGCCCTCCGCTACGGGGGGTACGACGACATCGTCCTCAACAAGCTCGACGCCCTCTCGCCTCATGGCGAGTGGAAGGGCGGAGACCTGCTCGTCTGCACGGGCTACCGCGACGCCGCCGGCAAGGTCGTCTCGGGCGTCCCCCGCAACGACGCCGTGCGCCGCACGCTGCAGCCGATCTACGCCACCCTCCCCGGCTGGTCGGCCGACATCACCAAGGTCCGCTCCTACGCCCAACTCCCGGCCGAGGCACGTCGCTACGTCGCCTTCACGATGGCCGAGATCGTCCGCCTCGCTTCGCGCGGCGGCTCCCTTCCTTACCTGCCGAACCTTCGCTACATCGGCGTCGGCCCGGATCCTGACCAGATCATCTCCGACGTCCCCGCGACGGCCGAGCTGATCAAGCAGGCCTGAAGCTCAGGCAAAAGGCGGATAGTCACCGTTTCGTCACAGGCGAAACCGATATCGGCTGGCACCATGCGACCTAAGGCGTAGTTTCCTTGTTTTCGCCGCCATGCCGACGCCTAAGACCACCAAAGAAACCCCGGACCGCGTCACGTCGCTCCTCCATGGCACCGAGGAGGCCGCCTTCGCCGCGGTGGAAGCTAGCCGCGAGGGCCTGAGCGCCGAAGAAGCCGCCCGTCGTCTCGAGAAATTCGGCCCTAACTCGGTCGCAGCCCGACGGGCCAACGCGTTCGTCGAACTCCTGCGCAAGTTCAAGGAGCCGCTGGTGATCCAGCTAATGGTCATCTGCGTGCTTTCGTATTTCTTCGAAGACAACGAGACCAAGAAAATCCTCAGCACCTCGCTCGTCGGCGGGATGGTCTTCTTCTCGGTCTTCCTGTCCTATTTCCAAGAGAGCCGTTCCGCCCAGGCCATCGCCAAGCTGCAGGCGATGGTGAAGTCTTCCTGCCTCGTCCTCCGCGACGGCGTCGAGACCAGCGTACCGATCGACGAGATCGTCCCGGGCGACGTCGTCGTGCTCGCCGCCGGCTCCATCATCCCCGCGGATTGCCGCATGATCCAAGCCAAGGACTTCTTCCTTTCCCAGTCCGCCCTGACCGGGGAGTCCATGCCCGTCGAGCGCATGCCGCTTCCGACGATCGACACCCCGCACTCCGCCCAGGAATGCCCCAACGGCTGCCTCATGGGCAGCAACGTCCAAAGCGGCACCGGGCACGCGCTCGTGCTCGCCACCGGCCGCGACACGCAATTCGGCGCGATGAGCGCCCGCATGGTGGAGCGCAAGGATGCCACGGCCTTCGAACTCGGGACCCGCAGCTTCGTGTGGATGATGATCCGCATGATGCTGATCATGACCACCCTGACGTTCGGCTTCAGCGCCTGGCGCACCGGCCGGCCGCTCGACGCCTTCCTGTTCGCCCTCACCGTGGCGATCGGGCTGACGCCGGAGATGCTGCCGATGATCCTGGCCAGCTGCCTGTCCAAGGGCGCGAAGTCCCTCGCCCGCATGAAGGTCGTGATGAAGCGCCTCGACGCCATCCAGAACCTCGGCGCGATGGACATCTTCTGCACGGACAAGACGGGCACCCTCACGCAGGACCACATCGTGCTCCAGCGACATGTCGACGTCATCGGACGCGACTCCGAGGACGTCCTCCGCTACGCGTGGATGAACGCCCACTACCAGACGGGCCTCCGGAACCTGCTCGACCGCGCGATCCTTTCACGCACCGACCTCGACGTCGAACGCTCGTGCCGCAAGGTCGACGAAATCCCCTTCGACTTCCAGCGGCGCCGCATGTCGGTCATCGTCGACCATGAGGGCGACTATCAGCTGATCTGCAAAGGCGCGGTCGAGGAGATCCTGGCGGTCTGCGACCGCTACCAGATCGACGACGAGCTGCACACGATGATCCCGATGATCAAGGACGAGGTCCTTGAGGAATACCGCTCCCTTTCCGCCCAGGGTTTCCGCGTCATCGCCCTCGCCTACCGCGACTTCGACCGCTCCCGCGAGGTCTTCACCGCCGCCGACGAGTCCAACCTCGTCCTCCTCGGCTACCTCGCCTTCTTCGACCCGCCCAAGGAGACCGCCGCCACCGCCCTCGCCGGCCTGCGCCAACGCGGCGTCCGCGCCAAGATCCTCACGGGGGACAACGAACTCGTCTCTAGGAAGGTCTGCCAGGACGTCGGCATGCCCGTGAGCCGCTTCATGGGCGACGGCATCAACGACGTGCTCGCGCTCAAGGCCGCCGACGTCGGCATCTCGGTCGACACGGCCGTGGACGTCGCCAAGGAATCCGCGGACGCGGTCCTGCTCGAGAAATCATTGCTGGTGCTCGTGGACGGCATCGACGAGGGCCGCCGTATCTTCTGCAACATCGAGAAGTACATCCGGATGGGCGCCTCGTCCAACTTCGGCAACATGTTCTCGGTCCTCGGCGCCGCCTTGCTCTTCCCCTTCCAGCCGCTGAGCCCGATCCTGATCCTAGTGAATAACTTCATCTACGACTTCTCGCAGACGGCCATCCCGTTCGACCGCGTCGAAGACGACCAGATCGCGAAGCCGCGCCAGTGGAACATCTCGGGCATCCGCGGTTTCATGCTCTGGCTGGGGCCCGTCTCCTCGCTGTTCGATTACCTGACCTTTGCGCTGATGTGGTTCTTCGTCTGCCCGGCCGCCTGCGGCGGCAGCTGGTCCGAACTTTCCACTCTAGCACAGAGCATACCCAATCTGAAACCCGGCGACCTTTCGCCTGCGCAGCTACAGTTCATCATCCTCTTCCACACCGGCTGGTTCATCGAATCCATCGTCACCCAGACGCTCGTGGTCCACGTCATCCGCTCCGCCAAGGTGCCCTTCTTCGGCGCCCGCGCCTCCTGGCAGCTCTCCCTGACCACGCTGCTCGCGGTCAGTTTCGCCTGCTGGCTGACCTTCTCCCCATGGATCGGCGGACTGGGACTCAACGGGCCGGGACTGGGTACGACCTACTGGCTCGCCCTGACGGCGATGACGGTTGCCTACGTGACGCTTGCCCATTTGATTGCCCGTCCCCGGCTGCAAGCCGCCTGAACCTGACACCATGCGCAAACTTCTCGATGCCCTTCAGTCCGGCCGTCTGTTCGAACTGACCGAAACCTCAAAGGATGAGGCGTTCGACTTTCTAGGACGCGTCCTGGAAGCGATCCCGGAGATCCCCGATGACTCCGGCGTGGTCGAGGCCATGCGAGCCCGCGAACAGGCCGGCAACACGTCCGTCTCCCCCGGCCTCGCCTGCCCGCATGCGCGCGTCGAAGGCATCACGGCCGATATCTATTGCACCGTCGGCTGGTCCAAGGACGGCATCGATTACGGCGCCGCCGACGGACAGAAGGTCCACCTGCTCGTCGCCTACTGGATTCCCGACTGCCAACGTGTCGCCTTCCTGAAGGAGATGTCCGGGCTGGCCAAGGCGGTGCTCTCGACCGGAGGCATCGAAGTGATCCGCGAGTGCGATACCCTCGGCGAAGTCCGCCACCGCCTGCTCGACTGGGTCACGGTGGCCTTGAACGAAGGCTCCCCTGACGTCCGCGCCCGCATGCTCAAGCTGAGCGAGAAGAGCACCGAACAGTCGCCTCCCGCCCAGAACTGAGACCGCCCGATGGCCGATCTGGCACATAGTTTCGCGATTCCGCTCTGGGCGCTCGTCGACCAGACCAAGGTGGAAGCCGGCACGTCCGACATGCGCGGGCTGGCCAAAGAGCTCGGCAAATGGCTGGCCCATAATTTCGACGTCGACCACAAGGGCGTGGCGATCGAGGAACCCTCCGGCACCGAACCGGGCGCGATGCCGATGTTCGTCGTCGCCAGCGTCCCTCAGGCCCACTGGCACGTGATGGTCGCGCTGGCCCAGAGCCGCGCCTGCCAACTCTTCGTGGTGCTGCCGACCGAAAGCGGCGCCTTTCGCCTCCAGGAACTGAACGTCCCCAAGCCGGAGTGATCAGGCCGCGAAGGCCTTCGCGGTGTCGAGATGCAGTTCGGCCACCTGCCCCAAGGTCAGGCCTCCCCACTTATAGCCGCCCGCCAAGGCGAAGATATGCGGGATCTTCCGCGCCCGCGCCCACTGGACGACGAGCTTCTCGCGCTTACGGATCATCTCCTTGGTGATGCCCTTCATGCCGCCGGCCTTCTCATACGTATCCATGCCGGCGTTATAGATCAGGAAATCGACTCGCTCCAACGAGTATAGCGCATCTTCGACATGGCCCAGATAACCCTTGGCATCATCGACCTCGACGTAGAAGTGCCGCTCGGCATCCGTCGGCTCCCAGGAGTCGAAGGAGTTGACGGTGACGTCCGCCAGATACACCCGCGGATGGTCGCCAAGGATGTCGAACGTCCCCCCGCCGGCATGGGCGTCGAGATCGAGGATGCCGACGGTCTTGACCTTCTTCAGCGCCTCGAGCGCGGCGAGAGCCAGTCCGTTGAACTGGCAGAAGCCGTTGCCGGCGTCACGACGCGCATGATGCAACCCGCTCGACAGGCTGCCGGAACGGCCGTTCTTCAAGGCCTCCTTCACGGCGTCACGCATCCCGCCGGTCGAGGCCAGGATGCTCTCCAGCAAAGGCTGCGACCATGGGCCGACTTCCAGGAAACTCCCTTTGCCTTCGAAGGTGCTGCGGACGTGCTCCGGCGTATGGATCGATTCGAGCTCCTTGCGGGTCGCGAGCTTGGGCGCCTCCAGCCGGACCTCGCCTGCCTTGCCGGCCTCGATCATCTCGGCGACCAGACGGGATTTCGTGACGGTCTCGGACTTGCCTTCGACGACGTAGGCGGGGCTGTAGTAGACGGTGAGCGGCGGCTGCGGCATACGTAGATTATGCCCGCAGGACGGGCCTCCGTCAAATCGACGTCCTGTCATAGGTTCCGGTTGGCTTCGGGCCGAGGCTTGGCCAAGGTCAAGGCGTCGCCCACCATGCCCTTCGACCCCAAGATTCCACGAGAACTCGCTAATAAACTGGGGCGGGAGGCGATGATGATCATCGAGCTCGGCCTCTACGCGTCACCGACGGGCCGTCAGGTCGACCTGCAGCAAGGCAACGCGCTCCGCACCGACGCGATGATCTACTCCCCCGACGTCCCGGTTTTCCGTGACGACGATCATCGCATGCTCGAGACGCCGTTCAAAGTGGCCTTCGTTTCGGCCGCCGCCTGCGACGCTCGCGATGTCGCCCCGCTCGATCAGGCCAAGATCCCGGGCGCCATGGGCGCGCGCATCGTCAAGGTGCTCGCGATCGCCCAAGCCAACGGCCACGACGCCCTCGTGCTCGGGGCCTGGGGCTGTGGCAACTTCGCGAACGACCCCGCGCTCATCGCTGACCTCTTCCGACAGGCCCTCGAAGGACCCTTCAAAGGCGCCTTCCGGCGCGTGACCTTCGCCATCGTCGACACCACCTCGGACCAACGCTGCTTGAACCAGTTCCGGCTGGCGCTGGCCCAGAAGGCCTCGCCGTCGCACAACTGACCATCAACCCTTAGCCTGCCTGACCAGGCGTCGCAGGATGACCGCCGCTTCCGCCTGACCGGAAGGAAAGAAGAACACGACGTCGCCACCGCTGTCCTTGTCGATCTCGATGGCGTTGTTGTAGACGGTGACGTCGAGCACCTTGGCGTACTTGAAGTTCAGGCTCTTGAGGCTGCCGGAGAAGATCACGCGCTTCGAAGTGAAGACCAAGGTGCCGGCATCGACCTTCTCGAGCCGCTGCTCGGTCTGACGCTCGACCTCATAGGAACCGGTACGATAGCGTAACGGCCCCCAGATCTTGATGCTGGTGCCGAACCCGCCGTAACTGCGACGGGTCGTGACCCTTTTGTTAAGGCCGAGCTCCACCTGCTGCGTCCAGAAACACCCCTCGGATCCCAGGTCCAAGGCACAAGGCACCTCCTGCAAAGGCTTGCGGCAAAGGGCCCACAGCCGCTGCGCGCTGTCGAAGCGAGCCTGAGATTGTTCGTCGAAATGAGGATTGATATCCATCTGTCTGACTTCGCTCATGAAGGCCGCGTAAGCCGCGGGATCCATGACTTCGCCGCCGTCTTCCTGTTGCATCATGCCCTTGAGGCGTTGGTCGAAATACGACTGGAAAGCGGCGCCGAAGGTCTCCTTGACCTTCGCTTCCGAAAGGGGGACTTCCTTGCCGAGCAGGTCGATCTGTTCACGCTTCTGCTGAGGCGGGATGTCGCGCAAGAGGACGGTGAGCATGCCGATGCGACAGTAACTGGCGAAAGCTTCGCCATGAATCGCTTCTGCCGCCGGCGCATCCAGACCGAAACTACGCGCGAGATTGCCGAGGTCGGTCTTTTCCTGCGGATCGAAATAGCGATCGGACAGGTAGGCTTCGGCCGCTAAGCGATACCACTTGATGAGGTCATCGCGACAACGCTTGCGGACGTCGTAGCCTAGTTTTTCGCCCAATGAAGCCCACGCTTCTTCCGGGATCAGGCACTGCGTCGGCGCCTTCGAAAGCAGGTCCCAAACAGCCAGCAAGCCGGCCTGATAGCTCTCCCGTCCCAGCATGCCGTCCAACAGATTGGCGCCCTTCTCGGCCGGACGCGGAAAGGGCAGGACTCGGACCGTAGCCGGCAAGACGGCCAAAGTCAGCCACCCGGCCATACCTGGCTTCCAGTAATGGTCGGTAGGTTGTAATTCGCCCGCCGCCTGTTTGGTGCGGACCTCCTCCAAAGCCCAGGCACCGATTTCGACGCCCGCACGGGCGATATGGATCAGTTCGGTTGGCATGACTTTACTTGAGGCGAAGGAGGATGGCTTCGCCGACCTGGGCGCCGAGGAAGTCATAGCCCTCGCCCTTGAAGTGGACGTCGTTGGGATTCTGCAGATCGGCCAGGCGCGGGGTGATCGCTCCGAACAGGTCGTCGGTCGGGATGCCGTGCTTCTTCATCACCTCGGCGGCGAGCGCGTTCTTCTCGACGATCGATGCGGCGGTCTGCTTCTGAGCCGGATTATCCGGGATCGGCGTGGTGCTGGCCCAGATGAGACTGGCCCCGGTCTTTTCGAGACGGACGACGAGTTCTTCGAGTCGCTTGACGTAGTCGGCCGCCGGAGTCGCCCGGTCATGGATGCCGAAATTGAAATGGATGACGTCCCACTTGCCTTCGCCCAGCCAGACGTCGAGGTTCTTGAGGCCGGAAGCGGTCGGGCCGCAGTTCGCCGGAGCGCGGTGGACGTTGGCCTTGCCGGCCAGCACCTGCCGGGTCGGCTGGGTATAACCGCGGGAGACGGAGTCGCCGATCAGCAGCACGCGCGGAAGTTTCGGATCGTCCTTCACGAAATCCCAGGCGTTGGACTTACCGGCGATCTTATCCCGCTTGTGCAGCGGCAGGTAGAAGTTGCCGAGCTGCCCCTGCAGGACCTTCTCCCAAGCCTGCGCCTCCGGGGAGAGCTTCGCGACCCAGGCCTGATAGCGCTCGTCGATGGACTTTTCCTGCGCGGCCTTCTTCGCCGCGACCTGAGCCGCCGCCTCGGCGGCGTTGGTCGGCTCACCCTTCGGCGGCTCGGCCGCGAGCAAGGCAGAAGAAAGGCAGAGCAAGGCAAACAAGGACTTCATGGCGGGGTACTTCGATGCAATCACCCTCCCCCGGACCTTCAAGCCGTCACTGCCGCCAACGCCTGCGAAAGGAGCCTCCGGCGATGCGCATAGGTCCGCTGCGCCGCCTGAGGCGAAGCCGCCTGCAGGCTCGCCACCGCGCCCGGCCTTACTGGGCCACTCCGCTCATGGGGTGACCGGTGACGGTCTTCCAGGCGATGTCCTGAAGCAGGCGGTTGAGTTTGTCGGCTTCCGGCAACTTGGTGAGCTGGCTGACGACGGGGAGCCCGACCGGGCTGCGGCGATAGATGACCGCGAAATGGCAGTAAGCCGAGAGGACGCGGATCTGCGGTCCCGGATGGCCAAGAGCGTCGGTGAAGAGCTCGTTCTGCGTCTTGATACCAGGGGCCTCGCCCTTGATGACCTTCTCGCGGAGAGCCAACACGGCCTCGCCGCTCGGCACGATGGCGATCTTAGCTGCGGGGATACGCTGATTCAGTTCCTTCACACGTGATCTTCGATCAGCTTGAAGTAGGGTTCGTTCTTAGCACGCAGCTGGGGGATGGTCAGGACATCGCGATCGATGGACTTCGGCTTATCCTTGGAGAGCCAGATTTCCGGATCCTCGAACGGCACCCAGTTCTGCTGGAGGGTCAGGCGTAGCTTGGGATTATGTTCGAGTCCGAGCTTGGTAAAGTTCTCGATACCCGGATCCGGCAGGAAAGTCGGGGCCATCGTGAAGAGGTCGGCCTTACCCGCCTCGAGGATCGGCTTCGCCTTGTTCTTATCCGGAGGCAGATCCCAGTGCTGGATGACCTTGGAGCCGCCGATCGAGGAAATCGCCAGCTGCTCATGCCCCTGGATACCCGCGGCCTTGGCCATCTCGGCGACGAGCGGAGGCATCCACACATGGAAACTATGCCCCGCGGTCAGCACCTTGAGCCCGGCCGGAGGCGCGGCTTCTTCCTTCGCTTGGAGCGATGAAAATACCAGGAGGAGGACGAGCAAGAGGCTGCGCATGAAGGGAATCTCACCTCGGCGAGCCCTTTCGTCAACGCCATCGACCGCTGACCGAAGCACCGTTGCCATGGGTGCGGTGGAACTTTTCCTCGACCTGTCCGACCGACTCCCCAAGGAACTTATCTGCAGGACGCCCCCCCGTGACCTCGACCCCTTCCCATTGGCGCCTGCTACTGCTATCCCTGCTGATGATCTTCGGCGGGGGTCTGACCTGTCATCTGCTCCAGAGCGATGGCGGACGCGTCGAAGTCTCGGGACTCCGCCTCGATACGGTCAACGGACAGTGGGTCACGGCGGATCTCTTTCGGCCGGTCGCCGCCACGCGTGAACACCCGGCCCCGGCGGTGCTGATCTGCCCGGGCTTCGAACGCAGCAAGGAGACGATGGCCTCCTTCTCGATGGAGCTGGCCCGCCGCGGCTTCGTGGTCATCGCGATCGACCCTTATAACCAAGGAGCCTCCAGCTCGACCATGGAGCGTCGGTCGGCGACGAAAGAAGGCTACGGGCTCGTCGCGATGGCGGAGTACGTCCACGGCAAGACCGGTCCCGATTTCATCGACCGCACCCGCGTCGGTGCCTTCGGCTACTCCGCCGGCGGCAACGCCGTCCTGCAGACGGCTTCCCAATTCGGCGCCCGCCAGGCCACGGCGCTCCGTCGCGCGGCGCGCCTCGATTCGGAGAAGGGCCGCGCGGTGACGGATAACGAGGTCGCTTCCGCACGACGGGAGAACCTGCTCACGGCGATCTTCGTCGGAGGCTACGTCCTCACGATGAACGAAGAGGTTTTCACTCCGGTCGACGCCAACGTGGGCATGGATTACGCCCGCTCCGACGAAGGCGCCTTCCGCAACGTCGCCGGCAGCGCCGACATGCGTACGGCAGCGGAGTCGCTGGCACTCGTCAATTCCGCCCGACCCGCCGAGGGCAAGCTGAAGACGATCGAGATCGGGCGCGCTTACGGAGACACCAACGCCCGCACCTACCGCATCGTCCATA
>RFRI01000070.1 GCA_009924535.1 Verrucomicrobiota bacterium | reverse complement strand
ATTACACCGAGAAGGTCATCCAGGGCTATTACGGCAAGGACGCCAAGGTGGTCTTCCTGCAGGGCGCCTGCGGTGACGTTACTCAGGTCAACAATCTCGACCCCAAGGCCAATCCGGCATCCGACGACTGGTCCCAGTTCGTCGGCGGGCGCGTGGGCGCCGAAGCCTTGAAGGTCCTGCTCAGTATGTCGCAGATCCGCACCGCCGAGGTGCCTTTGGCTGCCGATCACAAGGTTTGGGAAGTGCATCGTCGTATTCCCGCTCCCGAGCGTGTCGTCGAGGCCCGTGAACGTATCAAGGGCCCGCCCGCCCACAAGGATTGGGTCTGGGCTAAGGAGACGCTCCTGCTTGATGCTCTCATCGCTAAGAAAAGCGACGTCGAGGTCGAGGTGCAGGCCATCCAGGTCGGCCCGGTGGTCTGTCTCTCCAATCCCGCCGAGTATTTCGTTTCCTATGGAATCCAGCTCAAGAAGCGCAGCGGTTTCCCGATCACCTTCCCGGTCGAGCTTGCGAATGGCTGCGTCGGTTATGTGCCGGACGAAGAAGCCTTCGGTCCGCACGGCGGCGGGTATGAGACGCGCCTGACGAGCTATAGTAATCTTGAGACCACCGCCGGGACCCAGTTCATGAACGTCGGCCTCGAGCTTGCGGCCAAGATGAAGCCCGCGAAGCTGCTCGAACGTCCGAATGGTCCGGTTGGCAAGCCTTGGGCCTACGGCGACCAGCCTCCCCAGTTGAAATGATTAGAGTCGCGTCCATCCTGTTTGTTTCCGCGCTGGTCGCGGCCCCGTTGCCGAGCCCGCTCGCTCCAGCGGATGCGTTGAAGGCCTTTGAGGCTGCGCCTGGCCTACGTGTCGAACTCGTCGCCGCCGAGCCCTTGGTGGCCTCGCCTTGCGCGATCGCGTTCGACTCTAAGGGTCGCTTGTTCGTCGCGGAGAATCGTGGCTACCCGATCGGCCCCACGGAAGGGGAGAAGCCCGCGGGCGTCATCGCGATGCTCGAGGATACCGATGGCGACGGACGGATGGATAAACGTACCGTCTTCGCCGAAGGGCTCAGTTTTCCGAATGGCGTGCTACCCTGGAATGGTGGCCTGATCGTCACCTGCGCCCCGGATGTTCTCTTCCTGAAGGATAACGACGGCGACGGTGTGGCCGACGAACGTCGCGTGCTCTTGACCGGTTTCGCCACGACGGGCAGCACGCAACTCCGCGTCAACGCCCCGACGGTCGGCCCGGATGGCTGGATCTATCTCGCTGCTGGACTCAGCGGCGGCACAGTCACCTGTCCGGAGCACCCTGAGCGCTCGCCGCTCAAGATGACGTCGGATATTCGCTTCAACCCGAAGACCCTCGAGGTCGAGCTCGTGGACGGGAAGTCCCAGTATGGAATGAGCTTCGACGTCTTCGGGAACCGCTTCATCTGCATGAACCGTGTCCCGGTCCAGCACGTCGTCTTCGATTCCAAGTGGCTGAAGCGGAATCCGCGGCTGGCGTTCAGCGAGACGGTCCAGGACTGCAACGAACGCAACGCCTTCAACGGCATCAACGGCGGCCATGACGGCGTGCGGCTGTTTCCGATCAGTTCGAATATCACCACCGCCGACGGGCATGCCGGTTCCTTCAGCGCGGCCTGCGGCGTGAAGGTCTGGCAGGGTAAATCGCTGCTGACACCCGAGTGCGCCAACACCGTGCTCTCCTGTGATCCGACCGGAAACCTTATTCATGTTGATCGGCTTACCCCCAAGGGCGCGACTTTCACGGCCACGCCGGCCTTCGCCGACCGCGAGCTATTGGCGTCGCGTGACGACTGGTTCCGACCTGTCTTCTTGGCCAAGGGGCCGGAAGGGGCTCTTTACGTGGCCGACATGTACCGCAAGGTCATCGAGCACCCGGACTACCTGCCGGAGGAAGTGCGCAAGCATACCGACTTCGAGACCGGCAAGACCATGGGTCGTATCTGGAGGGTGAAGGCGGAGAAGCCGACGGATCAACGGATTCCCATGGCGATACTGCTTCTGGAAACTCCCCGCGTCGGCTTCCGCAAGATCCTCGAGCTGGGCTACGACTCTTCGGCGGAAGCGACGAAAGCCCTGGCGGCGGCGGGACTTGATCACTCCGAAGACAAGTGGATGCGCGCTGCCGTGCTCAGCGGCATCGGCGGCCGTGAAAGGGCCTTCCTGCAGGCTTTGCTGGCGGACTTGCCGCGTGACGCCAAGGTCGGCGCCGGGTTGGCCGAAGTCTTGGGTTATCTTGGCGGCTCTTTCTCGAAGCCTTCCGATCTGGAAATCGCCGGCGGCGCCCCCGCCTCCGTCCGGCTCGCGTTGCTGACGGGTTACCTGGCGGGGGCAGGGCGCAAGGCCACGGGTCTGCCGGCATCATTCCAGGCGCTCCTCGAATCCTCTCCGGCGGTCGCTGCGGATAAGTCTAGGAATCAAGAGGAGAGGGCGGTCGCCGTGAAACTCATGGCCCGGCTGCCGTGGGAACGTTCCGGTGAGACCTTGCTCAAGCTTGCCTTGGATGAATCCGTCCCCGAGCTCGCCGCCGCGGCGCTCAAGGCCGTGGTCGCCTATCCTAAGGAGGATATCTCCGTCGCTCTGCTCGCCAGCTGGTCCCGTTATTCGCCGGCCCGACGTGATGCCGTCCTCGGAGCCTTGCTGGGCGTTCCGTTCCATGTGAAAGGCGTGCTCGCCGCCGTAGAGGCGAAACGCCTGCCCGCCAGCGCCTTTACGGGCGTACGTCGCCGTCAGGTGCTCGCCGCAAAGGATCCGGCCATCAAGGCGCAGGCGGAGAAGCTGCTCACCGTCTCGGCCCGACCGGAGGCCTTGGCCGAGGCTACCAAGGCTTTGGCGTTGAAGCCCAACCCCTCGGACGGACGCGTCGTCTTCAACGCCGTCTGCGCCACCTGCCATCGCTTGGACCGGGAAGGGCATGCCGTCGGCCCCGATCTCTTCGATATCCGCCGGCAGACCAAGGAGAACATCCTATTCCATATCGTGAACCCTGACGCCGAGATCGCGCCGGCCTTCACCGCTTATCTCGCTGAAGCCAAGGATGGACGAGTCCTCAGCGGCATCTTGGTCGGCGACACGCCCACCTCGATTACGTTACGCGGGCCGTTGGGCCTCGAAGCGTCCCTCCTGCGCTCCGATCTCGCCAAACTCGAATCACTGCCTGGCTCGCTCATGCCCACCGGCCTTGAAGCCGGCCTGAGTAAGCAGCAGCTATCTGACCTTTTGGCTTACCTTAAGGGGGAGAAATAGGCAGGATAGGGCAGCACGCGGTGCTGCCCCTACCTTGCACTTGCGGAGGGTCGGGGGCGGGGTAGGAATAGCCATACCCCCCTTATGAGCCCTACTCGTCGTTCCTTCCTCGGTACCCTTGGCGGCTTGGCCGCCGGTTATGCCCTCGCTCCCGCCCTCCGCGCGGCGGAAGCCAGCGGCAAGCCGCTCGGCCTCGCGCTGTGCGGCCTGGGTAACTACTCGAACGGTGAACTGTCGCCGGCCCTGCTCGAGACCAAGAACGTCAAGCTCGTGGCGGCCATCACCGGCACGCGTGAGAAGGGCGTGAAACTCGCGAAGCTCCACGGCTTCGACGAAGCCAATATCTATTCCTACGACCAGTGGGACAAGGTCGCCGCCAACCCGGCGATCGACATCGTCTACGTCGTCACGCCTCCCGGCATCCACGCCCAGAACGTCATCGCCGCCTTCGGTGCCGGCAAGCACGTCATCTGCGAGAAGCCGATGGCGGTTTCGGCCGCCGAGTGCGACACGATGATCGCTGCGGGCAAGAAGGCGGGCAAGCGTCTCGCTATCGGCTATCGCCTGCACTTCGACCCGTATCATCAGGAGCTCGTCCGTCTCGCCAAGACGAAGGAGTTTGGTCCGTTCATGAAGATCAAGACCGCCAACGGTTTTACGCTGAAAAAGCATGCCTGGCGCATCGAGAAGAAGCTCGCCGGCGGGGGCGCGCTCCTGGACATGGGCATCTATTCCATCCACGCCTGCTGCATGGCGGCCGACGCCAGTCCGGTCTCGGTCGCCGCCAAGGAACTGCCGAAGACCCAGCCGGAGTTCTTCACCGAGGTCGAACAGGCCATGGAGTTCCGCCTCGAGTTCGCCAATGGCGCCGTGGCCGATGTCTGGACGGGTTATGATGCCAACCGCGCCGAGTTCTATGCCGAAGCCGAGAAGGGCTGGTTCAAGGGCGAGAAGCCCGTCTTCAGCTACCGCAAACTCAACATCTGGACGTCCGCCAAGGGGAAGCTGGATTTCGGCGTCTTCCGTCAGCAGCAGCGTCACATGGACGGCGTCGCCGCCGCCTTCCGCGATGGCCAGCCCCTCACTTGCTCCGGAGAGCTCGGCCGTCGCGACATGGTCATCATCGACGGTATCTATGAGTCGATCCGTACCGGTAAGAAGGTCGAGCTGAAGTACAGCTAACTTAGGGGTAGGGGCAGAGGTAGGGGTAGGGACAGCACCACGTGCTGTCCTTTTTGTTTTATATCGTGACGCGGCTCAGCCTCTACCTCACCAAGCCTTCGCCAACTCGATGAGTTTGGCGGAGGCTTGGATCATGGCGGCTTCACGCTCCTTTTCTCCGCTGTTCACGCCTTCGGCATGGACGAACGTGACGTCGGTGATGCCGATGAAGCCGAGGATCTTGCGCAGATAGGGTTCCTGGAAGTCGTAGTCCGTGCCGGCGACATAGCCCCCGCGGGAGGTCACGATGAGCGCCTTCTTGCCGTTGACGAGCGGCACGACGCCTTCCTCGGTGAGCTTGAAGGTCATGTCCGTGCGGACCACTTGATCGATCCAGGCCTTGAGGCAGGCCGGGATGGAGAAGTTGTGCATCGGGGTGGCGATGAGCAGCGTGTCGCAGGCGAGCAGCTCGGCCGTCAGGGCGTCGGAATGGTGCAGCACGCCTTTCATCGACGGATCATCATGGTCCGCCGGGGCGAAGGCCGCACCCACCCATGCGTCGGAGATGAAGGGAGGCGGGTGATGGCCGACGTCTCGGTGGGTGACCTGCAGGCCGGGGACTTTCAGGCGGAGGTTCTGGATAAAACCCGCGGAAAGTTTCCGGGTCACCGACCTTACCGTGCGAGGAGAAGCGTCGATGTGCAGGACTTTCATCCTCGCAAGGTATCCGTTAGCGGAGGGAAGTCAAAGGCTAGGGCGCAGGGGAATGAGGTAGGGACAGCACCACGTGCTGTCCTCATCCCCCTATGTCGTGACGCGGTTCCGACCCTACCTGCGATGCCTAGGACAGCACGTGGTGCTGTCCCTACCTTAAGACAGATTCAGCGCGCTCAATTCGTCCCTTTGGCCAACGTTGCTTTTAGTTCGGTCACGAACGTGGCGTAGGCCGGGTCCTTGGCGACGTTCGTCAGTTCCTTCGGGTCTTTGTCGTGGTCGTAGAGTTCGATGCCTGAGGCGCCGTCATTCCACTCCGTGTAGCGGAAGCGTTCGGTGCGTACCGAGCGACCCACCTTGCGGGCAGGGGCTTTCTTCTGTTTGCCGCCGGCGAAGGTGGCATCTTGATTGGCGGCGCCGAAATCCACCTGCGTATAGGCGACGTTGGCCCAGGGGCGATCGGGGGCTTCGAGCAGGGCGCGGAGGCTCTTGCCCTGGGTGCGCTTGTCGGGCTGCAGGCCGCAGAGGTCGGCGACGGTCGGGTAGAGGTCGAGCAGTTCGGTGACGCGCTTCGTGGACTGGCCGACGACCTTGTTATCCGGGTCGCGGATGATCAACGGCACGCGCGCGGAGTCTTCGTATAGGGAGCGTTTCTGCCAGAGGCCGTGTTCGCCAAGGTTATAGCCGTGGTCGCTGATGAAGATAACGAGCGTATTCTTGTCGAGGCCCTGCTTCTTGAGCTCCGCGAGCACGAGGCCGAACTGGGCGTCCATGAAGCTCATCGACGCCAGATAGGCCTGCTTGGCCGTACGCGGAGGTGTTGGAAAGGGCCACCTGGGGCTTCGAAGCGCGGTCGGCGGTGGGGTCGGGGACGAGTTCGACCTGATCCTTGGGGTATTTTTCGAAATACCTTTTCGGCGAGACGTACGGCGTGTGCGGACGGAAGAAGCCCACGGCCAGGAAGAACGGCTTGGAGCGTTTCTCCTGCAGGAAGGAAATCGCCTGGGCGGCGATCTTGCCGTCGGTCTGCTCGGCGTCCGTACCTTCGGCGGCGAGCCAGCTCAGCGTGCCGCCGTAGTTGCCCGTGCCGACGAGCACCTGGCCGGCCTTGCCCTTGGCTTTGTCGGCTCCGGTGCCGGCGCCGACGCCGATCGAGAAGATCTTGTCTTCGTCGTCGCAATCCCGGCCGCGAGGATTCCAGACCTGTTCCCAGGACTGCGGGTCATCGAGCCCATTGGTGCCGATCTCCTTCGGCACTCCGTAGTGGTAGAGTTTGCCGATGCGGCCGACGGTGTAGCCGTTGTTCTTGAACATCTGTGGCATCGTCACGATGTCAGGGATCACCTTGCGGAACTCCTTCGCGTTGTCGTAGACGCCGGTGGTGTCGGGGCGAAGGCCCGTGAGGAAAGACGTACGGCTCGGATTGCAGAGGGCGTATTGGCAGTAAGCGCGATCGAAGCGGACGCCTTCACGGGCCAGGGCGTCGATGTTCGGGGTGATGGCTGGTCCGCCGTAGGTGCCCATGCGGGTGCCACAGTCATCGGAGACGAGCAGCAGGACGTTCTTACGTGGTTCGGCTGCCAGGCCGCTGAGGCACAGGAGGAGCAGGAGGGCGGTGGGGAGGCGCATGCTCGAGGATTAGAGGCCGGAGGGCCGGAGGACAAGAGGACAAGAATGACACAGCATGAAAAAGGGAAGGCCCAGGGGCTGGGGGTCTCAGGTTTACTGAGCCTCCGAGCCTCTGGGCCTCCGGGCCTCTA
>RFRI01000069.1 GCA_009924535.1 Verrucomicrobiota bacterium | reverse complement strand
TCTGTCTCTGCGTCGAATAGGGCCGATCAACCTTGGTCGGCCGTTCGCCGAGAGATAGGCGAACCACGAGGTCAGGGTGGCTGCGCACGCCCAACCGCCAACCGCCGATCGTTTCGGGTGGGCAGGCCGCCCTGAGCGCCGTTAACTTCCCGCCATGCGCACCCCCGCTTTGCTGGTCGCCTGCCTGATGGCGGCGACGCTTCCCGCCGCCCCGGAAAAGGTCGAGATGGCCGGCTACCTCCTCGTCCCGACCGAGCGGGTGCCGGACAGCTACAACGCCGGTTTCTCGATCTACGCCGCGGCTTGGCCGCTGCTGAAGCAGTACCCTGGCCATCGCTTCCAGACCGGCCTCTTCGGCACGTGGATGCACCCTCAGTATCAGGGCGAGAAACCCAAGGACCTTTATAACGATATCGAAGGTGGTCTCGGCTGGTGGCGCGACACGCATTTCCCGACCGAGACGCCGAAGTTCATCATGGGCGGCGTGGGCGTGAACTTTTACGACATCGCCAACGGTCCGGCTTACGGACGTGGCAGCTGGGAAGATCCGCGGGGCCTTTACGGCGTCGCGCAGCTTTCGCCTTGGCTGCTTTTCCCGCTCGACGGCCTCAATCTCAAGCAGGGCGTCAACGGTGAGCTCTTCGGTTATGGTTATCTGCCGATGCCGTTTGCGCAGGCGAAGACGAAGACCGAAGGTAAGGACGTCCCGACCGGCGACAACTGCTGGACGCTCTTCCTGAACTCCGCGAATTTCAAGGGCCCCGTCTGCTTCTTCACGCCGAACTTCTGGTCGCGTGCGGCCGTCCGTAATTCGGCCGTCGCCGGCCTGATGCTGGACTCCCGTGGTTCGGATCCGAACAAGCATTTCCAGATGGAGACCCAGTACGTCCCGGCCGCGCAGGCCAAGGACGCCAAGGGCGACACCTACGCGCGCGTCGCCCCGACATCCTTCCCGGTCGGAGCCGACGGCACCACCATCGTGTTGCATCGCCTGACGTCGTATGATCGTCGGGCGCTGTACGACGGCGTGAAGGCCTGGTTCGACGGCGGCCCCATGGCGACCGGCGCGATCAATCCCGCCGGGGCGTTCATCCAGAACTTCAAGAAGGACGGCGGTTCGACCTGGCGCATCTATCCGCCGAACACGCCGCGCGAGCAGAAGACCCCGCTCGCCTGGAAGTCCTTCGCCACGCCGCATTCGCCGGACCCGATGACCTACGGCTACAAGTGGAACGACGAGCTCGTCTCCCGCGCCGCGCCCGGTCTCGTGACGCTGCCGCAATACTTCCGCCTTAACGAAGGCCCCAAGAACAAACAGTGGGTCGTCGTCAAGCCCGCCGAGGTCCCGGCCACGACCGGGTTGACGGAACTGAGCTTCGATCCCCCGAAGGAAAAGCCGCAAGATCCGCGGGAGACCCAGCCGGGCGAAAAGACGACTTGGAAGATTCCTGGTCCGAAGGCCGGTCCGTTCAAGGCCTTCCTCGGCGACGGCAGCGTCGTCACCTATTACTGGTATCGCTTCGCCGACCAGCCGGCGATGCTCAACGCCGACCTCACGTCAGCGGAACGAGAAGCACTCCAGGTCAAAGTCGAGAAGCTGCATCGCTCGTGGACCAAGGATCGGGACTACCTCGCGCCTCCGACCGTCGGCAAGCTGGCCGCGCTTGATCCCGCGCAGGTCCTGACCCCGCCCAAGGGGCTCGAAATCGGCTACGTGCCCATCGCGACGCGACAGGAACTGGCGCCGGCTAAGAAGTGACTTACTTCGCGCGTTCGGATTCGGCGCGGACGCGGGCGGCGTTGCGCCGGCCGTAGACGAAGTAGATCACGAGACCGATGGCCATCCACACGATGAGGCGGATCCAGGTGTCGGCTGGGAGGGCGAGCATCAGGTAGAAGCTCGCGGCGGCGCCGGCCGGACCGACGACCCAGATGAAGGGCGTGCGGAAGGGGCGGTGCAGGTTCGGGTCGAGGACGCGGAGGGCCATGACGCCGAGGCAGACAAGCGCGAAGGCGAAGAGGGTGCCGATGCTGCAGAGTTCACCGACGAGGCCGATGGGAGCGAGGCCAGCGGCGACCATGATGGCCATGCCGGTCACGAGCGTGATGCGGGCCGGCGTGCGGAACTTCGGGTGGACCTTGCCGAACGAGACCGGCAGGAGGCCGTCCTTGGACATCGAGAAGAAGACGCGCGTCTGGCCGAGCATGAGCACGAGGATCACTGAGCTCAGGCCGAGGATGGCGCCGAACTTGATGAACGGGGCGAGCCAGGGGAGGCCCATGGCGTCGATGCCCTTGGCGATCGGCTGGGCGACGTTGAGCTGGTCGTAGGGGACGACGCCCGTGAGCACGTAGGCCACGAGGATGTAGAGCACCGTGCAGATGGCGAGGGAGCCAAGCATGCCGATCGGCATGTCGCGCTGCGGGTTCTTGGATTCCTGCGCGGCGGTCGAGACGGCGTCGAAGCCGATGTAGGCGAAGAAGACCACGCCCGAAGCGCGGATGATCCCATCCCAGCCGAAGTGTCCTTCGTGAGGCGGCGGGATAAACAGGCCCTGCGGGTTGTGGACGGTGACCCAGTTGGAGTGGAGCACGTGGCCGAGGCCGAGCACGATGAAGAGCACAACAATCGTGACTTTGAGGACGACGAAGGCGGCGTTGACCTTGGCGGAAGCTTCGATGCCGACGACGAGGAGGGCGGTGACGATCGCGACGACGAGCATCGCGGGCAGGTTCACGACGGCGCCGGTGCTCACGAAGTGTTCGGTGTGCGTGGCCTTGTCCATGACCCAATCGAACGGAGCCGAAGAGTAGGCGTTGGCGATCTGGATGCCGAAACCTTCGAGGAAGCCTTTGAGGTAGCCGGCCCAACCGACCGCGACGGTCACGGCGCCGACGCCATATTCGAGGACGAGATCCCAGCCGATGATCCAAGCCATCAGTTCGCCGAGCGTCGCGTAGGAATAAGTGTAGGCGCTACCGGAGACCGGGACGGCGGCGGCCATCTCGGAGTAGCACAGGCCAGCGAGGGCGCAGGTGATGGCGCTGATGACAAAGGAAAGGACGACGGCCGGGCCAGCGTGCGTGGCGGCGGCGTGGCCGGTGAGGACGAAGATGCCGGCGCCGATGATGCCGCCGATACCGATCATCACCAGGTTGGTGGCGGAGAGGGAACGTTTGAGCGTCCCTTCGCCTGTCGAGGCGGCTTCGGTCTGGAGGGCTGCGATGCTTTTGCGGGCGAACAGGCTCATGGTCAGTTTGTTACAGGGCGAGGAGGGGAGTGCAATCGTGGAGGCAGGCCTAGACACTGGCGGTGGCGGTTGGCGGTTAGCGGTTGGATGAGTCCGAACCTGATTCCCGACCTGATTACCCGTCCGTTTGGTAGGTGTTTGGTGGGCTAACCGCCAGCCGCTAACCGCCAACCCCTTATGCTCGTTATCCCCCTATTCTTCTCGCCCTTTCCATTTCCTCTACTCACCTTGCGCTAATGCCGTTTGCATCCTTAGGCCTCGACGCCTCCATCCTCAAAGCCGTGGCCGACCAGGGCTACACCGAACCGACGCCGATCCAGAAGGCTTCCATTCCGGTCATCATCGAGGGCAAGGACGTCATCGGCGTAGCCCAGACGGGCACCGGCAAGACCGCCGCTTTCACCCTCCCTCTGCTCACCCGCCTCGTCCGCACGAAGTCCGGCGCCCACCAGGGCCGCGTCCGCTGCCTGATCCTGGCGCCGACCCGCGAGCTCGTGGTCCAGATCGCCGAGAACGTCGCCGCCTATTCCCGTTATGCCGGTGCGACCGTCGCCACCTGCTACGGCGGCGTCTCCGAACGCCCCCAGATCGCCGCCCTTCGCCGTGGCTGCGACTTCCTCATCGCCACCCCGGGCCGTCTGCTCGACCTCGGCGGCCAGGGCCATGGCGACTTCTCCGCCGTCGAATACCTCGTCCTCGACGAAGCCGACCGCATGTTGGACATGGGCTTCCTGCCCGCGATCAACACCATCGTCCGCGCGCTCCCGAAGGAACGCCAGACCCTGATGTTCTCCGCCACGCTCTCCCGCGAGATCGAGACCCTCACGAAGCAGTATCAGCGCGACCCTCAGATGATTGAGGTCGGCCGCCGTACTTCCCCTGCCGAGACCGTCACCCAGCTGCTCTACGAGTGCCCGGGTGCCCTCAAGCAGGTCATGCTGCACCACCTCCTCAAGGACGAAGCCCTGAAGATGGTCCTCGTCTTCGCGCGCACCAAGCACGGCGCCGACCGTATCTGCCGCAAACTCCAGGGCGAAGACATCAGCTGCGCCGCCATCCACGCCAATCGTTCGCAGAGCCAGCGTCAGCGCGCCCTCCAGGCCTTCAAGAACGGCGAGATCCGCGTGCTCGTCGCGACCGACATCGCCTCGCGCGGCATCGACGTCGACGGCATTTCCCACGTTTTCAACTTCGACTTCCCTGACCAGCTCGAAGACTACGTCCACCGTATCGGCCGTACTGGCCGCGCGCTCTCGACCGGCACCGCGATCACCTTCGTCACCCGCGAAGACCTCGGCGAACTCCGCCGCCTCGAACGCATCGTCGGCAAGCACCTCCATTGCGGAAAGCTGCAGGGCTTCGATTACACCCAGCAGGCTCCGCCCCGCACCCCGGAAGATTTCCAGCGTCACCAGGATCCCCGCGCCGGCGCGCACAACAGCGAACGCGAAGGCCGCCCGCAGGGTGGTCGTCACGGCGGCTTCCGCGCCTCCCAAGGCAACTACCGCCCCTTCGGTCGTCCCGGCACCCGCCGCAGCGGCGGACCTAAGTAAGAAGAAAAGAAGAGGCTCGGAGGCTTAGAGGCCCAGAGGCTCAGAAAATCAGCCCGGTGACACCGGGCTTTTTTGTGCCTTGTTCGCTGGCCGTAGTCCGGCCGCAGCGTCAGGTCTTGAGCGCGCGGGCGATCTCCGCGGAATGCCGGACGAGATGTGCTTCGAAGATCTTGGCGATCGGCGAAAGGCGCCGTCCGCTCGGGTAGACGATGTGCCATTGGGACGACACGGGGAAGCCGACGACGTCGAGGACGGTCAGGCCGGGCGTCGGGGCATGGCGGAGGGCGTGCGAGGAGATCACCGCCAGGCCGAGGCCGCCCGCGACGGCCTCCTTGATGGCCTCGTTGCTTCCGAGGGTCAGGCGTACCTTGGGTTGGAAGCGTTGCGACTTGAAGAAGGCGTCCGTGGCGAGACGGGTGCCCGAGCCCTCTTCGCGGAAGATGAAGCGTTCCCCGGCCAGCGCCTTGATCTCGATGCGCTTGCGGCGGACCAGCGGATGCGACTTGGGCGCGATGAGCAGGAGCGGATTGGGGAGGAGGATCCGGTCCTCGAGGGCGAGGTCGGTCGGCGGACGGGACATGACGTACAGGTCGTCGAGGTTGTCCCTCAGGCGCGCGATCACGCCGTCGCGGTTGAGCACCTCCAGGGCGACATCGATCCCCGGATGGGCCGCGCAGAATTCGCCGAGCAGGCGCGGCACGAAGTATTTCGCGGTGCTGACGACCGCCACGCGCAGCTTCCCGCGCTCGGCGCCCTTGAGCGCCGCGACCTTCTGGGAAAAGGTCTCCCATTCGTCCTGCACCGCCCGGGCCGTCGCCGCCAGTTCCCGGCCCGCCTCCGTCAGGTGCACGGTGCGTCCGATGACCTCGTAGAGCGGGAGCCCGATCTCCTCCGCCAGTTCGCGGAGGTGGATGGAAGCGGTCGGTTGCGTGACGTCCGCTTCGCGGGCGGCGCCGCTGACGCTGCCCGTGGTCACCAAGGCGCGGAAGAGCTGAAGTTGCCGAAAGGTGATATCCATAGGTTAATACCTATGAGTAAGATTTTCAGATTGATATTTTCAAGATTGTTTTGCCCGTCATCCCGGAGGGCATGAGCAACCTCCTGGATCCGGCCATCCTCTTCTTCGTCTTCGGCGCCTTCGCGGGTCTGGTCCGCTCCAACCTCGAGATACCGGCCCCGGTCTCCCGGTTCCTCTCGCTCTACCTGCTCATGGCCTTGGGGCTCAAGGGCGGTTTCGCCTTGGCGAAGTCAGGCGTCACCCCCGAGGTGGCCGCCGGCCTGGGCGCCGCGGTCCTGCTGGCGATCGTGGTGCCGCTCATCGGTTACTTCTTCCTGCGGCGGGTCCTCGGCGGTTTCGACGCCATCGCCTTGGCGGCGACCTACGGCTCGGTGAGCGCGGTGACCTTCATCACGGCGACCCAGCATCTCGACAACATCGGGCGCCCATACGGCGGGCATATGTCGGCCGCGATGGCCCTCATGGAGTCGCCGGCGATCCTGCTGGCGGTCGTGGGCGCCAACCTGCTGCGGCGCAAGACGGCCGGCGGGCAGGGCGCGGCGCCCTTGAGCGTCGGCAAGGTCCTGCACGAATCCTTCACGGATGGCGCGCAGCTGCTGCTGCTCGGCGCGATGGTCGTGGGCGTCCTGACCGGGGAGCATGGGAAGGCGGTGATGCAGCCTTTCTCCGTCGACCTCTTCAAGGGCATGCTGGCCTTCTTCCTCCTCGACATGGGGCTGCTCGCCTCGCGCAACTTCAAGGAGATCCTGGGCAAGTCGCCCTTGGTCCTGGCCTACGCGATCGTCGGTCCGCTGACACATGCCGCCCTCGCCCTGGGCCTTTGCCGGCTGCTTGGTATCGGGGCCGGCGACGGCGCCTTGCTCATGACCCTCGCGGCGAGCGCCTCGTACATCGCCGCGCCCGCCGCGGCCAACGATGCGATCGCAACGACCACGATCATGATCCCGCTCCGGCGCGCACGGTCTCAGTCGCGAACGGACGCAGATCGACCACCGCACCGTTGCGTGCCAGCTCTTCATAAAACTGCGGCACGTGCCCTTGGGCTACGAACGCACCGTCCGTCGCACCCGGCGCGATGTTCGGCCCCGCCTGAAAG
>RFRI01000068.1 GCA_009924535.1 Verrucomicrobiota bacterium | reverse complement strand
GCGGCACCTTCAACGCCGCCTGCGACTGGCTTTCCTTGAGCCCGCGCTCGAGCTCGCGCAAGGCGGTGGCGTGCTGGTCGAGGAGACCGCGGTCGCTCTTGTCGACGGCGTTGGCGACCTTGGCGATGTCGCCCTTGAGGCCGTCGAGGACGGAGCCGAGGTTCTCGCCTTCCTTCATCGAGCCGTAGAGCTTGTCGAAGAGTTCATAAGGGCTCGAAATCGGGGCGACGGGCTGGTTCGCGCCGGCGTAACTCCAGCGGGTCCAAGGATCGGCACGATTGCCGACGCCGACGCCGATTTCCAGGGAACCCATGCGGGTCTTCGTGGCCGCATTGGACTGGAGATGGGTGCGGATGACCTGGTCGACGGACGGGCCGCTCGCCCAGCCGGCGGGAGCGCCGCCGCCGCCCATGATGTTGCCCGGGAAGAGTTCGATGCCGGTGAGCAGGCAGCTCATGCCGCGCATGTGCGAGTCACCATCGCCTCGGACGCGGTTGTTGACGCCCTTGAGCGTGAGCATCTTGGACTTGAACGGCTCGAAGGGCTTCATGATGGCCTTGAGCTTGAAGTTGGCGCCTTCCTCGTCGGGCCAGAAGGCCGGCGGGACGACGCCGTTGGGCGAGAAGACGAAGATGACGCGCTGACGGCGTCCGGTCACGGGCTCGGCGGCGCCGAGGGAGGCGAGGCCGCCGAGGAGCGGCAAGGCGGCGGCCGAAAGGCCGAGGCTGCGGAGGAAATCCCTGCGATGTTGGAGCGACATGGTCTTAGCGGTTGGAGGGAGCGGCGGAGACCGTCGGGCGGAGCGCCGCGACGACTGCGACCTCCACGGCGAGATTACGCACATGGAATCCGTCGGCGCGGAACTTCTCGGTCAGCTGGCCGAGGAGCTCGGGCGAATACGCGGCCGGAGGCTGCTTCACCAGCGACTGGAAGAGGTTGCGCACGAAGCCGGCCTGGCCGTCCGCGCTCTCGGCGGCGTGCTGCGCGACGTCACGGGCGCCGGTGAGCTTGATGACGTTGCCGTCCGAGGTGGTGTAATCGGAGACGGCGTCCACGGGCTTCTTGTTGTCGGTGGCGCGCACGCGCCCGACGGCGTCGAAGCGTTCGAAGCTGAAGCCGAGCGGATTGATCGTCACGTGGCACGACTGGCAGGCGGGCTTGGCGGTGAGCTCGGTCACCTTCTCGCGCATGGTGAACGAAGGGTCGAACTTGTCGTCCATGAACGCGATCGCCATGGGCGGCGGCTTGAGCATGCGCCCGAGGATGTTGCGCGTCACGAAGACGCCGCGGTGGATCGGCGAAGAGGACTTGGTGTAGGAGAAGGTGGCGAGGACGTAAGGGTGCGTGAGCACGCCGCCGCGCTGGTCGGCGTCCATCTTCACGGGCTGGAAGCCGCCGCCGGCCTCGATCTTCTGGCCATAGAACTTCGCGAGGCGCTCGTTCATCAGGATGGTGTCGGCCAGCAGCAGCTGGCGATAGTCCGAGTGCTCGGACCAGACGATGCTTTCGGCGAAGAGGTCGAGCGAAGTGCGCAGGTCCATCACGACGGCCTGGTCGAAGCCGGGGTATTCCTTCTGGTCCTTGGCGATCTCGGCGCCTTCCTCGACGTGGAGCCAGTGGTGCAGGAAGTCGCGGAGCTTGGCCTTGGCGCGGGGATCCTTCATCATGCGCTGGGCCTGCTCACGCACCTGCGGCTCGGCCTTCAGCTGGCCGGCGGCGGCCGCCTTGAGGAGCTGGGCGTCGGGAACGGAGTCCCACAGGGTCAACGCGAGACGCGAGGCGACGGCGTAGTCGTCCTGCGCGCCGATGCCGGGATAGAGGAAGTAAGGGTTGGAGAGCGTGAAGATGAACGCACGCTTGGCCGCGACTTCGGGAGCGACGCCGACGGCGTAGATCTGCCCGATGTCGGCCTTCTGCTCGGCGGTGAGCGGACGGCGATAGGCCATCTGGGCGAAGCGCAGGGAGAACGCCTTGAGCTTCTCGGCGCGGTCCGGCGCGTCGGCCTTGGTGCCGGCGAGGCCGAAGAGGTTCGGACCGATCATCGCGGAGACCTGCAGCGCGCCTTTGGCGACGGCTTCGGTCCACTCGCGCGAGACGGAAGCGCCGCGCTCGTAGCCGACGCTGCCGTCATCCGGCGGAAGCGGCACGGACACGACGTTGACGTACGAGGAGAACTTCGGGGACAAGTTCGAACGCGGGACGACGGTCCAGGCGCCGCCGGGCGGACGCCACTCGAGCTTGAGCGCGGCGGACTTGTCCTTGAACTTGAAGAACTCGATCTTGATCGGGTAGCTACGGCCGCCGAGGAGGAAGATCGGTGCCGAGGCCGTACGCGTCATGGCGGAACTCACCCAGAGGTCGATGAGCGCGTTCTTCTCGTTGCCGTTGTCGGGCGGGTTGACGTATAGCCGCACGCCGTTCGGGGAGGTGACGCGGAACTCATGCTCTCCCGTGTCCGGAATCAGCACCGAGCCGGACCAGTTGATCTTGAACTGAGCGGCATAGGTGCCTTTGTCCGGAGCCTTGTCGCCGAAGTCGAAATCGATGACGGGGTCGACCTGCTGCTTGAAGGTGGTCTCGGGCCGGTCCCGGTCCGGCGTCTTGGGATCGCGTTCGGGGCGTTCGCGGTAGACGCCGGCGAGGCCGCCGGACTCGGACGTGGACGTCGTTCCGCGGAGCGAGCCGAGCAGGTCGGCGATGGTCTCGCGATACTGGCGGACGGTCAGGTGCGCGAGCTCGATGCGGGGCGGGTGATTGCGCGCGCGGGCTTCGGCGGAGTAGAAGGCCTTGTGGATGTATTCCGCGGAAGCGGTCGCCTCGGCGAGCGAGAGGGTGCCGGGATCGTTCTCCGGCATCTCGCGGACGATGTACTTCGCCAACGAAGCGACCGACTTCTCGCCGACGAGCGGTTCGTCGGCCTTGCCGGCGACGCCCTGACCGACCGGACCGTGGCAACGCATGCAATCGTCGCGGAAGACGACCTCCCCGGCGCGCGGGGCGGCGAGATTCTTCTTGTAGTAGCGCTGGCCTTGCCGGCCGGCGAAGACGAGGACGGTCAGGACGCCAAGGGCGGCCACGACCTTGATGGTCCGGGAAAGGGGCATGACGTTCTGACCCTTAAACTCAGGGGTAAGTTCCTCTAAATCAAGCCCGCCTCCCCGAAACTGAACCACCCCTTGCCGCCCGGATCGGCCTCGGGGCGGCCGATGACGACGTGGTCCAGCAATTCGACCCCCACGACTCTCCCCGCTTCGGCCAGCTGCCGGGTCACGGCGCGGTCCGCCGGACTCGGCGTCGGGTCCCCGCTGGGGTGATTATGCGCCACGATCGCCGCCGAAGCGGCGTGCTTCAAGGCCTGCCGGAAGACCTCGCGCGGATGCAGCAGCGAGCTCGTCGCGGTGCCGGAACTGACCTCATGCAGCGCAAGCAGCCGGTTACGCCGGTTCAGGCAGAGCACCCAGCACTTCTCGACCGCCAGCCCCGCGGCGAACGGCTCGAGCCGGGCCCAGACCTTCGCGGGAGCGTCGAGCTTCTCGCCGGGGTCATGCGCCCGCTCGCGGATCCGGCGGGCGAGCTCCATCGCGGCGGCGAGTTCCGCGGCCTTCGCGGGGCCGAGGCCATGCACACGACCGAAGTCATGCGTGTCCCAGGTGGCCAACGCGGCGAGCGAGCCAGACTCCGCGAGCAGCGCCGAGGCAACGACCGGCGCCGGTGCCCCCTTGGTGCCGGTGCCGATGAGCAGCTCGATGAGCTCGGCGTCGAGCAAGGCGCGCGGCCCAAGCCGCACCAGCCGCTCGCGCGGACGATCCTGTGAAATCATCCCACCACGCTGGCGACGGCTACACCGCCCTCAAGCGGACCTACTACCCAGCGGTTCCACCCAGCCGACGGTAGTGGGCCAAGACCTTGCCGTAGGCCGGCGTCAGCGCCTCGAGCGACGAGACGTTGAGGCCCAGATCCTTGATCAGGCCGTCGCGCAGGCCGTAGATCCAAGCATGCACCTCGACCTTCTGGCCGCGGGCCCACGCATCCTGCATCACGGTGCTCTGGCAGACATTCGCCGCCTGCTCGATGACGTTGAGCTCGCAGAGGGTGTCGAGCTTGGCCGGACCGAGGACGGATTCGACGACGATGGCGTGCTTGTGGTGCACGTCCCGTACGTGGCGCAACCAGTTGTCGACGAGGCCCACCTTACGGCGCTCGAGCGAGGCCTGCACGCCGCCGCAGCCGTAGTGGCCGCAGACGATGACATGCTCGACCTTGAGGACGTCCACCGCGTACTGCAGCACGGAGAGGCAGTTGAGGTCGGTGTGCACGACGACGTTGGCGACGTTCCGGTGCACGAAGAGCTCGCCGGGCAGCAGGCCGACAATCTCGTTGGCCGGGACGCGGCTATCGGAACAACCGATCCAGAGGTAACGCGGATTCTGCTGCTTGGACAGGGTCTCGAAGAAGGCAGGGTCTTGGCGACGGACGCTTTCCGACCACTGGCGATTTTGTCCGAACAGATTCTCGATGGAAGACATCGAAGGCACTTTCATCGGGGAAACCCTTGGGCGTGCAAGCGAATACGAGGTGAAGCCGCGGACGGACGCCCCGGAAGCCGACCCGTGCTTGCCGCCACCATGCCCCTCGGCGCCGCACGCTTCCGCTCCTGGCCTTAGCCCTTCGAAGTGGTCTTCTTGCCTTGGTAAAAATGAAAACGGGCCGCTTATGGCCTTTTTCCCTGTCCGCGGGCCGGTCATCTTCCGCTTCCTTCCGTCGGGGATTGAAACTCTCACCGCCGCGTGGTGTATTATCCATAACATGAAGACCAGCCTCCTCGCCCTGCTCGCCGCCGCCGCACTCGCCTCGGCCGCCACCACCACCAAGGGTGGCACGACCAAGACCCCGACCACGACCCCGACTTCCAGCACGGGAACCGTCGTCGTCGACCAGCCTCAGGCCACGACCGATAAGAAAAAGACCAAGAAGGAAGCGGCTGCCGCGCTCGCTGAACCGGTCTCACTCGTCGGTGACTCCGTCGACGCCGCCACGCAGATCGCGATGGAAGCCGCCAAGGCCGCCCAGGCCGAAGCCGACAAGCTCGCCGCCATCGGCACCGACAAGGCCGCCTCCCCGTCCAACGCCAAGCTCGCCGAAGCCGCCGTCGTCGCCGGCGCCACCGCCGCCAAGGAACTGAAGAAGGCCAAGAAGGAAGCCGACGCCGAGAAGACCGAGAAGCCGGAAGAGAAGAAGCCTGACGCCGAAGCCCCGAAGCCCGCTGCCAAGCCGACCGCCAAGAAGGCCGCCAAGGACGCCCCGGCGCAGTAAGCGCTCCGCGCTCCTGAAGAAGCCCCGGTCGACGGGGCTTTTTCATGCCCGGCCGTCTCGCTTGAAACTTCCCTGGCCTTCCGCTGTATCATCCTTACCCCCATGAAGCTTTCCGTCCTCGCCCTCCTGCTCGCCGCCGGCTTCGCCCTCGCGGCCGAACCGGCCAAGGAGACTCCGGCCGCTCCCGCCGCTCCGGAACCGAAGCCCTTCTTCGACCCCAACGCTCCGGCCCCGACCATCGATCCGACCAAGCCCGTCCCCGAACCTTCCCTCCCGGGGCCCGAAAAGAAGAAGCCGGTCGTGCCTGAACGGAAGAAGAAGAAGTAGGCCGGCTCCGGTCGGATAAGCCGAAGACCCCGGCCTCTCACGAGCGCCGGGGTCTTTCTTTGGACCGACATCGGCCGCGTTCAGTCGACCAGGATCTCGCGCGGGCTGGACCCGTTCTCCGGTCCGACGTAGCCCTTGTCGTGGAGGACGTCCATGATGCGCGCGGCGCGGTTGTAGCCGAGCTTGAGGCGACGCTGCAGCATCGAGACAGACGCGCGACGCGTCTCCTTGATGATGGCCCAGCTCTGCGCGACGAGCGGGTCTTCGCCTTCCTCGCCCTCCTCGCCTTCCTCGCCGCCTTCGGCGCCGTCCTTGATGGCCTTGATGACGTCCTGGGCGAACTCGGGCTTGCCGTTCTTCTCGGCGAGGAACTCGACGATCGCGGCGACTTCCTGTTCGCCGACGAACGCGCCCTGCACGCGGTTGAGCGTGGCGCTGCCCGGAGGCACGAAGAGCATGTCGCCGCGGCCGACCAGCGTCTCGGCGCCGCCGCGATCGAGGATGGTGCGGGAGTCGATCTGCGAGGAGACCTTGAAGCCGATACGCGTGGGCAGGTTGGCCTTGATAAGGCCGGTGATCACGTCCGTCGACGGACGCTGCGTGGCGAGCACGAGGTGGATGCCGGCGGCGCGGGCCAGCTGGGCGATGCGCGCGACGGACGTCTCGATGTCCTGGGCGGCGACCATCATGAGGTCCGCCATCTCGTCGATGATGCAGACGATGTAAGGCAGCTTCTCGGTCTGGACGCGCACGCCGTCGTCGATGACGGCTTCCGCCGCTTCGGCCGCCGCGGCCAGCTCGTCCGGGCTGAGCGCAAGCTCCTCCTGCTTGGGCGCGCCGGCTTCCTTGGCGATCTTGGCGTTGAAGCCGGTGATGTTCTTCACGCCGCACTTGGCGAAGATCTTGTAGCGCTGTGACATCTCCGCGATGAGCCACTTCAGGGCGGCGGGCACGCGCTTGGGGTCGGTCTCGACCGGGATCAGGAGGTGCGGGAGGTTGTTGTAGATCTGCAGCTCGACGACCTTGGGGTCGACCATGATGAAGCGCAGGTCCTGCGGCGTGCAGCGATAGAGGAGCGACACGATGATCGCGTTGATGCAGACGGACTTGCCCTGGCCGGTGGCGCCGGCGATGAGCGCGTGCGGCATCTTGGCGAGATCCTGGATGACGGGCTTGTTGGTGACGCTGTCCACGCCGAGCACGACGGGGAGCTCCATCGAGGCCTCGGCCCAGGCCTTGGACTCGATGATCTCGCGCAGGAGCACGTCCTTGCGGTTCTTGTTCGGGATCTCGATGCCGACGGTGCCCTTGCCCGGCACGGGGGCCAGGATGCGCACAGCCTCGGCCTCGAGGTTCATCGCGATGTTGTTCGAGAGGTTGGAGATCTTCTCCACGCGCACGCCGGGGGCGGGCTTGATCTCGTAGCGGGTGAATTC
>RFRI01000067.1 GCA_009924535.1 Verrucomicrobiota bacterium | reverse complement strand
TCGGCGTCGGCGAGCCCGATTTCGACACCCCGCAGTTCGTCAAGGACGCCTGCGCCAAGGCCCTGGCCGAAGGTAAGACCAAGTACGCCCCCACGCCGGGCATCCCCGCCCTCCGCAAGGCCATCGCCGAAGACTACACCCGTCGCGGCTTCACCGGCATCGCCGACGCCAACGTCGTCGTCTCCCCGGGCGGCAAGATGTCCTGCTACCTCGCCATCCTCGCCACGATCAGCGCCGGCGACGAAGTCGTCATCCCCGCCCCGTATTGGGTGAGCTACCCTGAGATGGTGAAGCTCGCCGGCGGCAAGCCCGTCGTCGTGAACGCCGAAGACGCCACCGGCTTCAAGATCACCCCCGCTCAGCTGACCGCCGCGCTGACCCCGAAGACGCGCATGGTCATCATCAACAGCCCGTCCAACCCGACCGGCGCCGTCTATACTCGCGCCGAGCTCGAAGCCCTCGTGGCCATCTGCGTGAAGGCCAACGTCTGGATCATGTCCGACGAGATCTACGAAAATCTCGTCTATGACGGTCAGACCACCTGCAGCCCGGCGACCTTCTCGCCCGAAGCCGCCCGCCTGACCATCACCGTCTCCGGCTACGCCAAGAGCTACTCCATGACCGGCTGGCGCCTCGGCACCCTCGTCGCCTCCGATAAGGCCCTCGCCGCCGCCGTGGCCGATCTCCAGAGCCAGATCTCGTCCAACGCCACCACCTTCGCCCAGTTCGGCGCCCTCGCCGTCCACCAGCACCCCGACAAGGCCAAGGCCTCCCTCGCCGAGATGGGCGCCGTCTTCGACAAGCGCCGCCTCAACCTGCTCGCCGGCCTCAATGCCATCCCGGGCCTGACCTGCTACCGCTCACAGGGCGCCTTCTACCTCTTCCCGAACATCAAGTCCTTCGGCCTGACCTCCGCGCAGTTCGCCGACCGCCTCCTCGAGGAAGAACTGATGGCCGTCGTCCCCGGTTCCGCGTTCGGCTCCGAAGGCTACATCCGCCTCAGCTACGCGACCTCCGATAAGGTGATCGCCCAGGGTCTGGAGCGCTTGGCTCGTTTCTGCGCGAAACTCAAAAAGTAATCGCCTAAGGCGATCGCTCCTGAACGAAAGGACGGCATCTTATGCCGTCCTTTTTTCGCAGGTGCGGTGTGTATCCTGGAGTATCGAATCTGGGTCTAGAAAAGACGCATTGTTTTGAGGTGAATCGTTGCCGTCGCTTGGATGGTGCATGAGATATTTCATTTCAGTACTTGGTCTTTTTGCTTTATCTTCCCTCTTTGCCGTCGAGCCGGATCCCGTCCAGATGTCATTTCATCGTCTGGGCGTTCGGCGTTTCGTTTTCGGGAGTAATGACATCGCGCTTTCGGAGCTTCGTCCGAGCGAGGTCGTCGGACTTTCTTCCATGCACCCTTCTTTTATCGAGGGGGTGCAGCCTCGGGCTGACTCCTCTGGTAATGCCAAAGTAGCCAAGGGGAACTTGGTTTTCGCAGGGGGTGAGACCTCCGTTTACGTGGGGGGAGTGAATCCCTATGCGACCTATGAGATCGACGTGCGCTCCCTGAAGGGTGATTCCGATGTCGCGGTCGAATGGGCCGCGCTTGGCTTGCGTAAGAGGGTCCAGGTCGCGATCGGCGGCTGCGGTGTCGCCTTACGTCTTCTGAGCGAGGGAAAGGTCCAGCGCCAGCTGGTCTTCTCCGACAAGGCGCCGATTCCTCCTTTCCTTCTGAGGGTACAGCTTTCCGGGATGCACGTCAGCGTCTTCGCGACCAAGGAGGGTGAGACCACCTGCCTGGGCCAGACCACAGAGAGAGAGGGGTTCCGTGCTTTTGCTGACTTCCGAGACCGTAAGACCGCTGACTCCAGTACCTTCAATGTGCATGTTTCAGTCTCCCCTGGAGGCGAAGCTTCAATCGGGGGCGCGCGTTCGTTCCTTTCTGCCGGCGTCGGTCAGGCGGATATAAGGATGATCACGCATAAGAACGGGGCGCCTTTCTGGCAGGATAATCGGCTGTGGTTTACGTTCAACGCGCGTAGTGTCGGTGCGAATAAGTCCCCCGGCAGTGTGATGAGCCTTGATCCTTCGGTCTTCGATCTCCGGTTTGAAGGCGTCATAGTCTACGACCATGGCGACGGCTTGCTCCGCAACGACTACTCCTCCCATATTATCTATGACGACGAGAGTAAGGAGTGGATTGCCATCGCTGGCGATTTCGGTGGCGTGGCCGGTCGCGAGGGGCGGGGCAAGAGCGGCTTGGTCGTCGCCCGTTCGAGGCACGACCCGCGCCGTGGTTTTTCCGTGATGGGCGAGGCCCGGCAGCTCGAAGGTATCGCTGGCATGCACGAGGATCCCTGCCTTATATTCGATGACGAGGTTAAGAAATGGAGGTTACTTACCTGCAATCTCGACGGTTTCCATACCCAGCTTTTCGAGTCGGACAAGTGGGATGGCCCTTTCGTTAGCATCGCTGGCCCCACCGTCGAAGATTCTACGGGGGTTCTGATCCAGAAGATCGGCGATAAACGTTATGTTTTTAGCGGCAATGCCGCCGGCCCCATGCTGGTATACTCTTATCCCGACCTCAAGCGATTGGGTGAGATGAAAATCGACCTTCCCGCGCATTGGCCCAACGGCCCCGGTCGCGGTTGGCCTAATGTCTTTCCGTTGCCGCAGGGCTTTGCCCATCGCTATATGGCGTTGATGATGGACCGCCGTAATTTCCCTGGCGTAAAAGGGCCAGATTGGAGCTACGGGGCGCTATATCTTTTCGGCGTACATACCGACGACATCTCCGATCGGCGCTACGAGTACTCTTCCCGGTAGTCGATCGCTTGGTGAGGTCTCTTTCTGAGCCTATGCCGGCTCCACGAGGATGCACGGCATCCCGGCGGCGTCGGCGGCTTCCTTGCCGCGCGGGCTGTCCTCGATGACGACGCAGTCGGCGGGCTTCAGGCCGAGGCGGTCCGCCGCGGCGAGGAAGAGGTCGGGGTGCGGCTTCGAACGCGCGGCGTCCTCGGCGGTGATGATCGCGTCGAAGAGGTGCGTGATGTCGATGCGCTTGAGGGTCGTGTAGACGTGGTCGCGGCGGCCGGCGGAAGCGACGGCGGTCTTGTGTCCGAGGCCGCGGACGTGGTGGACGACGGCGACGACTTCCGTGCGGGCGGTGACGTCCTTGGCGAGGTGCTCCTCGAGGAACTCATGGCCGTCGGCGAGGAGCTGCTCGACGTTGAGGTCGAAGCCGTAGTCAGCCTTGAGGCGCTTGCAGGTGTCGACGGCGGACATGCCGCCCATCGAGCAGAAGAGGGGCCAGGGGAAGTCGAACGGGCGACCGATCTGCTTGCCCACGATGTGGGTCCAGCTGCGGTGGTGGATCCACATGGAGGCCGCGAGGGTGCCGTCGCAGTCGAAGATCCAGCCCGGACGGGAGAGGAGGGCCGGGTCGAAGGGAATCATCGTGGACATGGCGATCAGCGCAATCCGGGGAAACCGCCGCCGGGGAAACCGCCACCGCCAGGCATGCCGCCGCGGCCGCCGCCCATCTGGCCCATGCGACGCATGAGTTCCTTGCCCTTGCCGCCTTTCATCATGCGCATCATGTCGCGCATCTGGGAGAATTGTTTGATCAGCCCGTTGACGTCGCTGACCTGGGTGCCGGAGCCCTTTGCGATACGCAGACGGCGGGAGCCGTTGAGGATGTCAGGGTTGCGACGCTCCTTCTTAGTCATCGAGAGCACGATGGCCTCGGTCTTGGAAAGTTGCTTCTCTTCCTTGGCACCGACCTGGACGTTACCCATGCCCGGCATCATCTTCATGATGTCGCCGAGCGGACCCATCTTCTTCATCTGCTGCATCTGCGAGAGGAAGTCTTCGAGGTCGAAGTCGGACTTCTTCATCTTCTCGGCCAGACGCTCGGCTTCCTTGTGGTCGACGACCTCTTGGGCCTTCTCGACGAGGGAGACGACGTCGCCCATGCCCAGGATGCGCTGGGCCATGCGGTCGGGGTGGAACGTGTCGAAGTCGGAGGACTTCTCGCCGGTGCCCATGTAGCGGATCGGGACGCCCGTGACGGACTTCATCGACAGCGCGGCGCCACCGCGGGCATCACCGTCCAGCTTGGTCAGGATGATGCCGGTGAGGGGTGTGGATTCGTGGAACTTGGCCGCCACGTCGACGGCTTGCTGGCCGAGGGCGGCGTCGGCGACGAGGAAGACCTCGTGCGGCTGGAAGGCGTCGCGGACGCGGCGAACTTCTTCCATCAGGTCGCCGTCGATCTGGAGGCGGCCGGCGGTGTCGACGATGACGAGGTCCGCGGCGGCGGCTTCGGCTTCCTTGACCAGACGCCCCACCATGGCAGCGACGTCGGTCGCGGCGCGGTCGGCGCGGAAATCGAAGCCTTCGTTCTTGGCGAGGGTCTCGAGCTGGTCGATGGCGGCCGGACGGCGCAAGTCGGCCGCGACGAGGGACGGCTTACGGACGCCTTCCTTCTTCACGAGGTGCTTGGCGAGCTTGGCGGCGCTGGTGGTCTTGCCGGAGCCCTGGAGGCCGACGAGGAGCACGCGTAGCGGGCGGCGGGGGTCGATCGGGCGTTCGCCTTTGCCGAGCAGCTTGGTGAGCTCGTCGGAGACGATCTTGACCGCCATCTGGCCGGGGTTGACGGATTCGATGACCGCCTGGCCGAGGCAGGCGACCTTGACGCGTTCGGTGAAGTCCTTGGCGACCTTGAAATTGACGTCCGCGGACATCAGGGCCGAGCGGACCTCGGTCAGCGCCGGGGCAATGTTCTCCTCGGTGAGCTTGGAGAGCCCACGCAGGTCGCGGAGGGCCTTGGTCAGTTTGTCAGTGAGGTTGGCGAACACGGGACGGGAAGGAGAAGGCAGGGAGAGGCGGGAGACAAGGCAGGAAGGCTGACAGCAGGGCTAGAGCTAGGGCTAGGGCTGGGGCTGGGATAAGATAAATACAGTCTGACATGCTGGCCCTGGCCCTAGCCCCGGCCCTATCCCTATTCCGTCAAACAACTTTTGCTTTCGGGGCGATTAGCCCTCTTTTTGACGGAATGGAAATCCTCATCATGGGCTGCGGCACCTCGCAGGGCTGTCCTTTGCCCGCCCATGACAACCCGGGTCTCGACCTGAAGGACCCGCGCAACTGGCGCGCCCGGACGAGCGTCCATGTGGTCATCGAAGGCCATCACGTCCAGGTAGACGCCTCGCCGGAATTCCGGACGCAGTGCCTGAAGTATGACGTCCGCGAGGTCGACACGTTCATCCTGACCCATGGACATGCCGATCACGTCCTCGGCATGGACGACCTGCGCCAGTTCTGCACGAACAAGGGCGGGACGGCCATCCCCGTCTACTCCACCGAAGTCGGCTTGGAGCGCATCAAGGCGATCTTCCCGTATGCCGTCGGTAAGCCGCAGGCCTCGGGCTACGTCTCGCTCGGACTGAACCTCATGCCGTCGAAGCTCGTGCTGCCGGGCGGTGGCATCATCCGTTCGACCCTCCTGCCGCACGGCAACGAATCCACGCTCGGACTCGTCTTCGAAGAGCCCTCCACGGGCATGAAGTTCGCCTATTACACCGATTGCCGCGCGATGACCGAGAAGTCGCTCGAGCTGGGCGAGCATGCCGACCTCGCGATCCTCGACGGCCTGCGTCCGAATCCGCACCCGACGCACATGACGGTCGACGAAGCCTGTCAGGCTGCGCACGACCTTCGCGCGAAGCGGGCGTTGCTCACGCACATGACGTATCAGATCAACTACGAGACGGTCATGGCGCAGCTCCACAAAACGCACCCGAAGGTCGGCCTCTGTTACGACGGCTTGCGGATCAAGCTCGGCGCCTAAGCAGGTACGAAAAAGGGCGCCCGTCGGGCGCCCTTGGTTGGCCGGCTCTGAGACGACTCAGAGTTCGGTGATCGTGAGGTTCTTGAACCAGCAGGGGTCGCCGTGCTCGGTGAGCATCAGCTTGCCGTGGCCCGGGCCGAAGTCCTTCTTGTTCTTGAATTTGCTCTTGGCGACGGCGGCTTTCCATTCGTCGGACTTGGTGTCGACGGAGGAGCAGAGCTTGCCGTTGAGGAAGTGTTCGATCTTGCCGTCCTTGATGACGACGCGGCTGTGGTTCCACTCGCCGATCGGCTTCTTGAGCTTGTCCTTGGCGGAGTCGATGAGGTCGTAGATCGAGCCGGTGTTGTGGCTGCCGCCCTTGAGGCCGTCAGGGTGCTTGTCGTCGTCGATCATCTGGTACTCGATGCCGAGCCATTCGCCCTTGCCCTTGGCGTCCTTGATGTTGGTGACCCAGTACTTGATGCCGTTGTTGCCGGCGGCATCGAGCTTCCAATCCCACTCCATCTCGAAGCTGGAGTATTCCTTCTTGGAGATCAGGAAGCCGGTGCCCTTCTGCGGGGAGAGGTGGATGACGCCGCCTTCTTCGGTCTTCCAGCCGGCGCCAGGGGCGCCGCCGTTGGCGTCGGTGAAGTCGTTCAGGGTGAGCGTGACCTTTTCGCCGGCGAAGAGGGCGCCGGTGGCGAGCAGGGCGAGGAGGAGGGATTTCATGAGGGGATGGGAGATATGGGTGATTTGCCGCCTGATTTGAAGTCCGTAATGGGGCCTCAGGGCAGGACCTTGATTTCCTTGAGCCAAAGCAGGGATTCCGCCTGCCACTTCTCCCAGGAAGGGCCCTTATAGCCATTGAGGCCGTGGCCGCCGTTGGGGAGTTCGACCAGACGGGTCGGCAGGCCGGCTTTCTTCTGGGCCTCGTAGAACATGCGGCTGTTCTCGATCGGCACGACCTTGTCGTCGAGCGCGTGCGCAAGGAAGGCCGGCGGGGTGGCGGCCGTCACATGCTTCTGGCTGGAGAAGTAGTCCGGAAGGCCGGCAGCCGGCGTCTCACCCATCAGGTTCTTCTTCGAGCCACGATGGACGCCTTCTTCCATGCTGATGACGGGATAGATGAGGATCGAGAAATCCGGCCGGCTGCTCTGGCCGGTGACGGCGTTGGGCGCGCGCGTCTCGACGGTCTCGAAGTGCACGGTCGCGGTCGAGGCGAGGTGGCCGCCGGCGGAGAAACCGATGATGCCGACCTTCTTCGGG
>RFRI01000066.1 GCA_009924535.1 Verrucomicrobiota bacterium | reverse complement strand
GCATGACTACATGAGCATCGCTCCCTACTACTGGCCCAATCCGGCCACGAAGGATGGACTCCCGTATCAGCGTAAGGACGGTAAGGTGAACCCCGAATCGCGCGAAGAGGCCGCCAACGACACCCTGCGCGCGCGCGCGGTCGGCGCGACGGTCGAGACCCTCGCGCTCGGTTATTATTTCACCGGCGACGAGAAGTATGCCGAACATGCCGCCAAGATCCTGCGGACCTGGTTCCTCGATCCGGCGACGAAGATGACGCCGCACTTCCGTTTCGCGCAGGCCGTCCCCGGCGTGAACGACGGCCGCGGCACCGGTATCCTCGAAGCCCGTGGGCTCGCCGACGCCGCTGATGCCGCGACCCTGCTCGCCGGCTCGAAGCACTGGTCCGCCGCCGACCAGCAGGCCTTGCTCGCTTGGGCCGCGGCCTATTTCGAATGGCTCACCACCAGCAAGAACGGACAGGACGAGCACGCCGCCAAGAACAACCACGGCACTTGGTACGACGTGCAGTCGGCCAAATGGGCGCTCGTGCTGGGCCGGAAGGACAAGGCCAAGGAAATCTGCGGCGAGGCGGCCACGCGTCGCATCGGGGTGCAGATCCAGCCGGACGGCAAGCAGCCGCTCGAACTGGCCCGTACGGCCTCGTTCAGCTACTCTTGCTTCAATCTCCGGGCGTTATCCGCCCTCGCCGGACTGGGCGAGCATGCCGGCGTCGATCTCTGGAAGCATCGCTCCGCCGACGGCCGTTCCCTCGTCGCCGCCTTGGATTTCCTCGTGCCTTATCTCGGCAAGAACCCCAAGCCCTGGACGATGCAGCAGATCCATGAGAGCAACGACGACGACGTGCTCCCCGTCCTGCGCGCGGCCGCGCTCGCCACCGGCGACGACCGCTATGAGTCCCTGCTGAAGGATTATCCCGACCAGCGCAGCAAGCGCCTGCAGCTCCTCGCACCGCGCTGATTTACCCGGCCCCGGGTGTGGTGTCGTTGGCGCAGTATATAAGGGGCGGAAAGGGGACGTTTCCGCAATAAGGCGGTTTCGACGCAGGATCGCCATAAATGAATGTTACTTTCTTGTCCCATGGAAGAAACCACCAAGGTCCCTGGGCAGCATAAGATCCATTTCCGGACGTTGATCCTGTCCGACCTGCATCTGGGTACCAAGGACGCCCAGGCCCGTGAGCTCCTCGACGTGCTCCGGGGCATCCGTTGCGACAAGCTCATCCTGAACGGCGACATCATCGACCTCTGGTCCTTGCAGCGTAAGAATCACTGGTCGCCGGCGCACACCGCCGTCGTCCGCCGCATCATGAAGATGGCGGAGAAGGACGGCACGAAGGTCGTCTACCTGCGCGGTAACCACGACGACTTCATCCGTCGCCTGATCCCCCTCGTGCTCGACCGCATCGAGCTCGCCGAAGAGCACATCCACGTCGCCCAGGACGGCCGCAAGTATCTCTGCATCCATGGCGACGCGTTCGACACCGTGACGGTCAAGATGCGCTGGCTCGCCGTCATCGGCGACATCAGCTACCAGATCCTCCTCGACCTGAACCGCTTCTATAACAAGTGGCGCGCCTGGCGCGGCAAGGAATACTTCTCCCTCTCGCAGGCCATCAAGGCCAAGGTGAAGTCCGCGGTCAGCTTCATTTCGAGCTTCGAGGAACACCTCCAGACGCTGGCCGCGCGCCGCGGTTGCGAAGGCGTGATGTGTGGCCACATCCATAAGGCCGAGGACCGCATGATCGGCAACGTACGCTACATCAATTCCGGCGATTGGGTCGAATCCCTGACCGCGGTGGTGGAAGAAGACGACGGTCGCATCCGCGTGGTCGAACGTCCGGAGCTCCTCCAGCGCATCGCCGAACGCCGCGCCGCCTTCGAGGCCGCCAAGGCCGGATCGCCCGCTCCCGCCGGCGAAGCCAACGCCACGATCTCGTTCGTCGCCTGATGAGCGTCATCCCCGTCCTGACGGCCGGTTTCGGCGAAGGGCATAACGCCGCCGCCCGCTCCATCATCGAGGCCCTCGGCCGCAAGCCGGGCCTGACCGGCGAGCTGCACGACCTCTTCCTCGAGGCCTATGGCGCCGAGAAGGCCAAGAGCCAGCGCGACAGCTATATCGGCGTCGCGAACAAGTATCCGCGCCTCTGGGGCTGCATGTATACCGCGCTTGATCGCCTGCCGCTCGTGCGCGCCTCGCTGCCCTTCGTCCGTCCCGTGGAGAAGACGCTCAACGCGATGCTCGATGCGGCCAAGCCGCCGGTCGTCGTCTCCGCCTATCCGCTCTACAATTACATGATGGCCCGTCGCTGGCATCGCGACGACCCCGCGCGCCCGCGTCTCATCACCGTCGTCACGGATTCCATTTCGGTGAATCGCGCCTGGCACCGCGCCCACTCCGATTGGTACGTCACCCCGAACCAGGCCACGGCCGACGTCATGATCCGCCAAGGCGTACCCGCCGCGAAGGTCCTGCCGTATGGTTTCCCGGTCTCTTCCCGTCTCGCCCCGCGTTCTTCCGCCAAGGCTGGCGAACGCCCCCGCGTGCTCCTGATGCTTAATCCCGGCAAGCGCGACGCCGTCGAGCTCGCCACGGCTCTTTCCACGCTCGGACTCGAGCTCACGATCACCGTAGGTAAAGATGCCTCCTTCAAGGAAGCCGTCGAGCGTGCCGTCGAAGGCCGCGCCGAGGTGCTCGGTTGGACCGATCGCATCCCGTCGCTCATGCTTTCGAGCCACCTCGTCGTCAGCAAGGCCGGCGGCGCCACCACGCACGAGTGCGTCGCGGCGGGCGTGCCGATGATCATCACCCAGGTCATCCCCGGTCAGGAAGCCGGCAACGGTCGCCTCATCGCCGAGCATCACGCTGGCGCCTATGGTCTGACGCCCGCCTCGGCGCGCGCGATCATCTCCGAAGCCTTCACCGGCGACTGGGCTCTCTGGAAGAAATGGAAAGCCTCGGTCGACGGACTCGGCGACGCCGGCGGCGCCGACCGCGTGGCGGACCTCGTGGAACGCGAGATGGCAATCCAACTCAGAGGACAGAATCGATGACTGAGTCGATGGCTGCATCGATGACGGATGAGGCAGTCTTTTAGGTGACCGAGGTGAGGGAACCCCCTCGCGCTAGCCTTAAGAATTCCGGCTGCTCACCTGAATTATTCTGTCCTCGATTCAGCCATCGATGCTGAACTCGACTCAGTCATCTCTCTGCTCACCCTCTCGCTTCCAAGTAAGCCTTCACTTCGCCGGCGAGCTTGTCGCTCAGTCCGGCGACTTCCGCGATCTCCGCGGCGGTGGCCTTGCGCAGCTTCTGGATGCTCCCGAAATGTTCGAGCAGGGCGTCCTTGCGCTTGGGTCCGAGCCCCGGCATCTCGTCGAGCAGCGATTCGCGCAGCTTGCGGCTGCGGAGCTCGGCGTTGAAGTCGTTGGCGAAGCGGTGGGCTTCGTCGCGGATACGCATGAGCAGCGCGAGGCCGACATCATGACGCGGCAGCTTCAGTTCGCGACCGTCCGGGAAGACGATCGTCTCCTCCCGCTTGGCGAGGCCGATGAGCGGGGGTGGGGCGAGGTCGTGTTCCTTGAAGGCCGCGAGGGCCGCGTGGACTTGGCCGAGGCCGCCGTCGATGATGACGAGCTCGGGGAAGGCGCGGTGTTCCTCGTGCAGGCGGGTGTAGCGACGGCCGACCACTTCCTGCATCGAGCGGAAGTCATCGTTGCCTTCGAAGGACTTGATATTGAAGCGACGGTAGCCGGACTTGTCGGCCTGGCCGTCGACGAAGCGGACCATCGACGCCACGGCGAGCGTGCCGGAGATGTGCGAGATATCGAAGCACTCCGCCGTGGCCGGCGGACGTTCGAGGCCGAGCGCGGCGGCGAGCGAGGTCAGCGCGCCGGCTTCGTCGCGACGGGGTAGGGGGTTCTCGCGGAGGAATCGACGGGACTTCTCCGTCGTGCGCTTCAAGGCATCGAGCAGGTCGCGCAGGCTCGCGGCTTTTTCGTAGTCACGGGCCTCGGCGGCCTTACGCATGTCGGCTTCGACTTGTTCGCCCCAGCTCTCGACCTTGCCTTCGAGGAAGGCGCAGGCCTCGGTCACGCGCGCGGCGTATTCCTCGGCCGTGACCACGTTGGCATGCTTCTGGATCTCCGAGCGCGCGTCGTCGTAGAGTTTCCACGTGCCGTCGGGCAAAGCGGTCGGCGTACTGTCGGCGAGGAGGATGCCGAACTTCTTGCGCATCTCGTTGAGCGTGCGGCGGACAGCCTGCTGGTGGGGGAAGGGGCCGAAGTAGCGGCAGGCGTCGGTCGTGCGGGCGCGAACGATGCGGAACTTCGGGAGGGCATCGGCGAGGTCGACCCGGACCTGGGGGAACTGCTTGTCGTCGCGGAAGAGGATATTCCAGCGGGGGCGCCAGCGTTTGATCAGCTTCCCTTCTAGAAGGAGGGCCTCGGTCTCGGACCGGACCTCGTGCCATTCCATATCGGCCACCGTGTCCATCATCGCGGCCACTTTGGGGGTCATGCGCTGGCGGGGCACGAAATAGGAGGCTAGGCGCTTCTTTAAGTCCTTGGCCTTGCCTACATAGACGACCAGCCCCGCGGCGTCCTTCATCAGGTAGACGCCTGGGGTGTGGGGGGCACGCCGGGCCTTGGCCTTGGGCGAAAGTTCTTCCCGGTCGGTTTGCATTTTGGGCCTAGTTAGTTAATCCTGCTCAGACCCCCCGTTTCCGCAAATGCTTTCCTGTAACAGCCAACCCCGTCAGGTCCTCGTCATCAACGTGGGTGATGAGCTGCTGGACGGTATCCGGGAGAACGGCCATCTCTTATGGCTGGGCGAGCATCTTGCCCGCCGCGGTCTGCCTATCACCCGTTCGATCGTGGTGCGCGACAACGCCGCCGAAATCGCCCGAGCGGTGGGTGAGGCCTGGGGTGCGTATGATCTTATCGTCACCACCGGCGGCATCGGTCCTACCTCCGACGACCATACCCGCGCCGCTGTCGCCGCCGCCCTCGGGTTGAAGCTCGAGCATGTGCCTGCCGCCGAGCAGGCTTTGCGTGAGCGCTTCAAGCTGATCGGACGCAAACTTTCCGAAGCGGACCTCAGCCAGTGCTTCGTCCCTGTTGGTTCCGAGGCCTTGCCCAATCCGCGAGGCACCGCCCCCGGAGTCTTCTACCATCGCGACGGCAAGGCCCTCGTGATGTTGCCCGGTCCGACGCTCGAGCTCCGTCCGATGTTCGACGAAGAAGTCGTCCCGCGTCTGCGTGACGTCGGTTGCGCCTGTCAGGGCGAAGCCTACGTCCAGGTGCGCACCTTCGGCATCGGCGCCGTTCCGTTGGAGAATATCGTTCGTCCTCTGCTCAAGCCGGGCATGGTGCTTTCGTTCGGTACGCACACCGGCGTCGTCGACGCGCGCATCTCTTCCGCCGGAAGCGGTTTCACCGCCGAGGAACTTTGCGAGGTCGCCCGCCAGGTCCGCGATGCCGTCGGCCACGATTTCGTCTGTACCGGCCACGCCTGCCTCGCCTCGCTCGTCGTCGAGCAGCTCCGCAGCCTCGAGAAGACCGTGGCCCTCGCCGAGTCCTGCACCGGCGGCCTGCTGGCCAACTCTTTCACCGATGTCCCGGGTTCCTCCAAGGTCTTCGCCGGTTCGGCCGTCTGCTACGCCAACGACGCCAAGGTGAACCTGCTCGGCATCCCTGAATGCCTCATCGCCCAGCACGGCGCCGTCTCGGCCGAGTGCGCGGCGGCCATGGCCACCGGCGCCATCGAGAAGTTCGGTTCCGACTACGCCATCTCCGTGACCGGTTATGCCGGTCCTGGTGGCGGCACTGACGCCGACCCCGTCGGCACCGTCTACTTTGGTTACGCTTCGCCTACCGGGGTCTGGTCCCGCCGCTACTCCCTTCCCGGCGACCGTCGTCAGGTCAAGCAGCGCGCCGTGAACACCGCCTTGGACTTCATGCGCCGCCAGTTGAACAAGCACCGCATCGAAGACCTCATCCACGGGGCGTGAGGACGGCCTGCCGGCCGCCGAGGGTATTGGCGGTTAGCGGAAGGCGGTTGAGATGTATTGGGAGGACTGAGTTGAGGTCTGCGTTGAGGACTGAATGGAGGTCTGAATTGAGATTTGGGCTAGGTAAGATGGCTGAATCGATGACAGATGACGGATGGCAGATGGATTCCCTGACCCGGGGTCTATCCTGGTTCTTGTTGGCCGAGACCAGGGATCCGATGTCTTCAGGCCAGCCGCCATCCGCTTACCGCCAACCGCTGACACCTCGCAGGCCTGTCTTGCGGCCTGCGAATGACAAAGGATTGCCACGAAGGGGCGGGGCGGAAGATTAGGCGCGTGCCCGGCTATCTCGCCATCATCGCAGGTAAGGACGAATACCTCGTCGATCAGGACGGCCGCGCCTGTTTTGAGAAGGCCAAGAAGGCCGCCGGCGCCGATGCCGAAGCCGAGGTCATCTCGGGACAGATCGTGCGCGTCGACGACGCCCGCGGGCTCGAAGTCCAGTTCACCGAATCGGTGAAGACCCTTTCGATGTTCGGCAGCAAGCGCGTCATCTGGCTGCGCAACTTCAACCTCGTTTCCGATTCCGTCCAGGCGAAGTCGGAGGAAGTGAAGGAGAGCCTTGCCGCCATGCTCAAGGTCGTCGTGGAGTCCGACCCCGCGGTCTCGATCGTCATCTCGGCGACGCCTTATGACGGCCGCCGCAAGGACCTCGCGAACCTCAAGGCCGACGCCACCGAATTCATCCTGCACGCCGCTCCGTCCAAGAGCCCGTTCGACAAGGGCGACGCGCAGGCCGACAGCCAGGTGGCGCTGGCCGTGGAGCGCTTCAAGGCGCTCGGCGTGAAGGTCGAGCGCGGCGTGCCCGAGGTCATCGTCGGACGCGTCGGCCAGTCGACGCGCCTCGTGCTCGGCGAGTGCGAGAAGCTCGCGACGTACGTCGGCCCCGGCGGCACCGTCAAGGAGGCCGACGTCCATCTGATCGTGCCGACCTTCGGCGAAGGCGACTTCTTCGAGCCCATCGAGGCCCTCGCCTCCCGCGACCTCAAGTGGGGCCTGGAGTCGCTCGACCGGTATTTCTTCAA
>RFRI01000065.1 GCA_009924535.1 Verrucomicrobiota bacterium | reverse complement strand
CGGACTGAGCGGCGTGCCGGCCCTCGCGGGCGACAACGGCTGGAAACAAGTCTCCGTCGAATTCTCGGTCGCCGAAGCGGATCCGGTACTCGTGCTCGAGCTTCGCGCCGCAGCCGGCGAAGCCTGGTTCGACCGCGATTCGCTGACCCTCACGCGCATCCCCTGACCATGGAGATCGCCGCGCGCTTCGAACTCAAATACGTCCTGCCTCTCGCCGAGCGCGATGCCTTGCTGGCGCGCTTCGGTGAACAATTCCAGCCGGATACCCTCGGCGGCGCGAGCGGCCGCTATCCGGTGGTGAGCCTGTATTGCGACTCCCCCGGCCGGAAGTGCTACTGGGACGCGTGGCGCGGCGTGCCCTCGCGCCGGAAGCTGCGCCTACGCCTCTACGGCACGCAGGATGGCTCGCTGCCTGCGGCCACTTTCCTGGAGATCAAGCAGCGCGACGGCGGCGAAGGTGCCAAGCGACGCGTGCTGCTGCCCCTTGAGCAGGCGCTGGCGCTGATCAACGCAGGCGAAGTCCCGGCCGCCGGACCGGCCGAGGCGCGCATCCTGGAGGAGGCCCGGCGGCTCATCTCGGACGAAGGCTTCCGGCCGACCTGCGTGATCCGCTATGACCGCCACGCGTATCGCTTCCTCGACCTCGCCGGGCATGAGCAGCTCCGCATCACGTTCGACCATGACGTCCGCTGCCGCTTCGACGACCTGACGCCCCGGGCCGGGGATGACCGGTGCGCCCGACCCGTCCTCGCCGACGACCTCTGCCTGATGGAAGTCAAAGGCGCGACCGCGGCCCCCTATGATTTCGCGGCGCACCTCTCCGCACGCGGAATCTTTCCTCGCTCCTTCAGCAAATATTCCGAGAGTATCCGCCGATACGGCGCCACCCCCGCCCTTTCCGCCTGATGCACCTCCTCCCCCGACTTCTCCTCGCGGCCGAACCTGCGACCGACCCGATCGCCCGCGTGGTCGCCGACCATGCCGACAAGCCCGGCGTGAAGGAAATCCTCTTCGCGATCCTGTTCAGTTTCGTGCTCAACGCCCTCGTCGCCTGGACCTATAAGCGCACCTACCGCGGCACGCGCTACTCGCAGGATTACGTGCACACCTTGCTCATCCTCGGCACGTGCGTCACCCTCGTCATCCTCGTCGTCATGGGCAACATGGCGACGGCCTTCGGCATGTTCGCGGCCTTCTCGATCATCCGCTTCCGCCGCAACGTCGGCCAGTCGCGCGACATCGGCTTCATCTTCCTCGCCATGGGCACCGGCTTGGCCGTCGGCGCGCGGCAGTACTCGCTGGCCGCGATCACCGTGCCGCTCGTGTGCGCGATCATCTTCCTGCTTTCGCGCGCGGACCTCTTCTCCTCGCTCAAAGGCTCGCATCTGCTTCGCATCCGCGTCGGCACCGACGTCGACTACGACCAAGCCTTCGCCGCGCCGTTCGCGCAGCATCTTTCGCACCAGTCGCTCAGGTCGGTCGAGACCGTGCAGGCCGGGCTGATGACCGAACTGCGCTACGAAGTCACCCTGAAGGAAGGGGCCGCGATCGGCGAGTTCGTGCGCGCGCTCCAGGCCGCCAACGGCAACAACCGCGTCCTGCTCACATGCGTCGGCGACCAGAGTGTCGTCGAAGCGGAGTGAGCGGGCGCGACGCGCCGCGTGTATGGAGTATCGAGTATGGAGTGTCGGGGGAGTGACGCCTTGGTAGGGCCAAGCATCCCTGCTTGGCCGCGGCCGACCAAGGATGATCGGCCCTACCCGAGGCAGACTTCAGCGGTTGGTGGTTAGGAAATAACCCAAATAAAGAGGGCGCCTGACGGCGCCCTTTCTTTTCCCCGTGTCAACGTGTCCCCTTACCCACGTGACCCTCACGAGCTCCGCGTCGCGCTCAGTCTCCGCCCTTGGAAGGCTTGCCGGTGGAGGAGAAGAACTCCTTCACGCGGGCGCGGAGATAGTCGCGGTTGAGCTTGGCGATGACGTCGAGCGTGATGCTCTTCGGGCAATGCGCCTGGCACTCGCCGTAGTTGGTGCAGTTGCCGAAGCCGGCCTCGTCCATGGTCTTCACCATGGCGAGGGTGCGGCGGTCGCGTTCGGCCTGGCCCTGGGGCAGGATGTTGAGGTGGTTGATCTTGGCGCCGACGAAGAGCATCGCGGAGCCGTTCTTGCAGGAAGCGACGCAGGCGCCGCAGCCGATGCATTCCGCGGCGTCCATGGCCTCGTCGGCGACGGGCTTGGGCACCGGGATGTTGTTGGCCTCGGGGGCGGAGCCGGTGCGGACGGTGATGAAGCCGCCGGACTGGATCACCTTGTCGAAGGCCGAGCGGTCGACCGCGAGGTCCTTGAGGACCGGGAAGGCGCGGGCGCGCCACGGCTCGACGGTGATCGTCTCGCCGTCGCGGAAGTTGCGCATGTGCAGCTGGCAGGTCGTCACGCCCGGGATGGGGCCGTGGGGCATGCCGTTGATCGTCATCGAGCACATGCCGCAGATGCCTTCGCGGCAGTCATGGTCGAAGGCGAAGGTGTCCTTGCCCGCCTTGATGAGCTGCTCGTTGAGCATGTCCATCATCTCGAGGAACGAGGCCGAGGTCGGCACGGCGGCGAGGGAGTGCTCCTCGAAGGCGCCGGGCTGGCCGCGGCGCTGACGCCAGACGCGCAGCTTGAGCGCGAGGGTTTCTTCTTTTCCGTTATCCTGGACCATGGTGATTACTTGTAAGAGCGGGTGGAGAGTTGGGTCTCCTCGTAGACGAGGGGCTCGACGTGACGAGCGGGGAGCTGGCCTTCGCCGGTCCACTGCCAGACGGCGGCGTGGGCGTAGTGCGCGTCGTCGCGCTTCGCTTCGCCGGCGTCCTGGTGCTCGGTGCGGAAGTGGCCGCCGCAGGACTCCTCGCGCGTGAGCGCGTCGAGGCACATCATGATGCCGAAGTCGAGGAAGTCGGCCACGCGGCCGGCGCGTTCGAGCTCGGGAGCGAGGGCGTCGCCGGAGCCGACGACCTTCACGTTCTTCCAGAAATCCTCGCGGAGGGCCTGGAGGTCGCGGATCGCGCCTTCGAGGCCGGCCTTGTCGCGGGCCATGCCGCACTGCTCCCAGGTGATCTTGCCGAGGGCCTTGTGGTAGTAGCGCGGGGACTTCGTGCCGTTGATCGAGAGGAGCTTCGCCACGCGATCGTTGACATCCTTGATGACGGCCTTGAATTCCGGGGCTTCGTTGGACGGACGGCTGCCGGACTTCTCGCCCGCGAGGTAGTCGGTGACCGTGTAAGGGAGCACGAAGTAGCCGTCGGCGAGGCCCTGCATCAGCGCGGAGGCGCCGAGACGGTTCGCGCCGTGGTCGGAGAAGTTGGCTTCGCCGCCGACGAAGAGGCCGGGGATGTTGGACTGCAGGTTGTAGTCCACCCAGAGACCGCCCATCGTGTAGTGCACGGCCGGGAAGATGCGCATCGGCTGCTTGTACGCGTTCTCGCCGGTGATGTTCTCGTACATGTCGAACAGGTTGCCGTAGCGGGCGCGGACCTCGGCTTCGCCGAGGCGCTTGATCGCGGCGGAGAAGTCGAGGTAGACGCCGAGGCGCTTGCCGTCGACGACCTGGCCGACGCCGCGGCCTTCGTCGCAGACTTCCTTGGCGGCGCGGGAGGCGATGTCGCGCGGGGCGAGGTTGCCGTAGCTCGGGTACTTGCGTTCGAGGAAGTAATCGCGCGCGTCCTCCGGGATCTCCGCGGCGGGCTTGGCGCAGTCGGCCTTGTTCTTCGGGACCCAGACGCGGCCGTCGTTGCGGAGCGACTCCGACATCAGCGTGAGCTTGGACTGGTCTTCGCCGTGCACCGGGATGCAGGTCGGATGGATCTGCGTGTAGCAGGGGTTGGCGAAGCCGGCGCCGCGGCGGTGGGCGCGGAACGTCGCGGTGACATTGCAGCCCTGGGCGTTGGTCGAGAGGTAGAAGACGTTGCCGTAGCCGCCGGTGCAGACCACGACGACATCGGAAGACCAGGATTCGACGGCGCCCGTGACGAGGTCGCGCGTGACGATGCCCTTGGCCTTGCCGTCGACGAGCACGAGGTCGAGCATCTCGTGGCGGGTGTACATCTTCACCGTGCCGAGGCCGATCTGGCGGGAGAGCGCGGAGTAGGCGCCGATGAGCAGCTGCTGGCCGGTCTGGCCGCGGGCGTAGAAGGTACGGGAGACCTGGGCGCCGCCGAAGGAGCGGTTGGCGAGGAGGCCCCCGTATTCACGGGCGAAAGGCACGCCCTGGGCGACGCATTGGTCGATGATGCTCGTCGACACCTGGGCGAGGCGGTAGACGTTGGCTTCGCGGGCGCGGTAATCGCCGCCCTTGATGGTGTCCTGGAAGAGGCGGCGGACGCTGTCGCCGTCGTTCTGGTAGTTCTTCGCGGCGTTGATGCCGCCCTGCGCGGCGATCGAGTGGGCGCGGCGCGGGCTGTCCTGGTAGCAGAAGCAGGAGACCTCGTAGCCCATCTCGGCGAACGAGGCGGCCGCGGCGGAACCGGCGAGGCCGGAGCCGACCACGATGATGTGGTATTTGCGGCGGTTGGCCGGGTTCACCAGGCGGAGCTTCGCCTTATGGTTGTTCCACTTGTCGGCCAGCGGGCCGGCGGGGATCTTCGAGTCGAGATGCATGGTCGTAGCGGGCGCTGGGGATTACTTCAGGCAGCCGGTGAGCACGGCGAGAGGGATGGAGATGAAGCCGAGGGCGATGATCCAGGCATAGGCCAGGGCCAGGCCGTCGAGGCGGGCGCGCCAGCGTTCGTTACGCAGGCCGAGGGTCTGGAAGACGCTGCTCACGCCGTGGCTGAGGTGCAGGCAGAGGAGCAACATGCTGACGATGTAGAAATAGGAGACCAGCTTGTTGGAAAAGCCGGCGATCAGCATCTTATAGACGTCATCTCCGAAGGTGACGCCACCGAGGGCGACGGTGCGGAAGGTGTAATGCAGGAGGTGGAAGACCACGAAGCCCAGGATGACGACGCCCGAGTAAGGCATGGTACGGGAAGCGATCGTCGCGCGGCGGGTGGCATCGGCGGCCGGACCCCCGTCACGGGAGGCGCGGTTTTCCAGGGCGAGCTGGATGCCGACCCAGATATGGGCGAAAACGCTGATAATCAGGACCGCGCGGGCGCCCCAGAGGAGACCCTTGTTGGCGTGCAGCCAGGCGGCATAGGCGTTGATGGCCTCCGGGCCCTTGAACATCAGCAGGTTGCCCGTCATGTGGCCGAGCACGAAGCCGGCGAGGACGAGGCCGGTGAGGGCCATGACGACCTTCTTCCCGATAGAAGAGGGACGGCAGGAGGAACAACAGGAGCTGGCGGACATGGCGGAGCGAGGACGGGATGCAAAAACTATCAAATAGGGAGTCGCCCCCCTTCCCACCCCAGAGGCGGCCAAAAGGGGAGGTATTAGCGGGAAAGCCCCCCGGTGTGAAAAACCCTCATAGGCTTCGGGCTCGACCCGGCCCGACCAGGCCCGGTCCCGGGCGGCGGCGGCGACATCCGGTCCGGAAAAACCGCTTGCCATGGTTTTTTTCGGCCATGCAATTCGAAAGTCCAGACCGGCTCTCCGTCACAGGACCAGCCGGTCTTTTCGTTTTTATCCGCTCCCAGCCTACCCGACCCTTTCCATGAAGTATATTTTCGTCACCGGCGGCGTCATCTCCTCCTTGGGCAAAGGCCTGACCGCCGCCGCCCTCGGCGCGCTCCTCGAATGCCGCGGCCTGAAGGTGCGCATCCAGAAGTTCGACCCGTACCTCAACGTCGATCCGGGCACCATGAGCCCCTACCAGCACGGCGAGGTGTACGTGCTCAACGACGGCGCCGAGACCGACCTCGACCTCGGCCACTACGAACGCTTCACCTCCGGCGAACTCTCGCGCCTCAACAGCCTCAGTTCCGGCCAGGTCTACGAGACCGTGATCCAGAAGGAACGCCGCGGCGACTACCTCGGCAAGACCGTGCAGGTCATCCCGCACGTCACCGACGAGATCAAGGAACGCATCCTCAAGGGAGGCGAAGGCGTCGACGTGCTCATCACCGAGATCGGCGGCACCACCGGCGACATCGAAGGCCTGCCCTTCCTCGAGGCCCTCCGCCAGTTCCAGCACGACGCCGGCCGCGAGAACGTGGCCTTCCTGCACTGCACGCTGGTGCCCTTCATCAAGGCCGCGGGCGAGCTCAAGACGAAGCCCTCGCAGCAGTCCGTCGCCAAGCTCCGCGAGATCGGCATCCAGCCCGACCTGCTCGTCTGCCGCACCGACCGCCCCATCGGCGAAGACAACCGCCAGAAGCTCTCGCTCTACTGCAACGTCGGCCTCGACGCCGTGTTCGAATGCCGCGACGTCGAGCACTCCATCTACGAGCTCCCGATGCAGCTCGCCGAGCAGCGCATGGACGAGGTCGTCGTCAAACGCCTCGGCCTGCAGTGCCAGCCGATCGACATCACCCCGTGGCGCGAGATCGTCCGCCGCCTCCTCGAGCCCAAGCACCGCGTGCGCGTCGGCGTCGTCGGCAAGTACATCGAGCTCCAGGACGCGTACAAGTCCGTCTACGAATCCATCACCCACGGCGGCATCGCCAACGAGACCGCGGTCGAGGTCGTGCGCATCGACGCCGAAGACCTCGAGACCAAGGGCACCGCGCAGCTCGAAGGCCTCGACGGCATCCTCGTCCCGGGCGGCTTCGGCAACCGCGGCATCGAAGGCAAGATCCTCGCCGCGCAGTTCGCCCGCGAACGCAAGGTCCCCTACTACGGCCTCTGCCTCGGCATGCAGATCACCGTCATCGAATACGCGCGCCACGTCCTCGGCCTCAAGGACGCCCACTCGACCGAGTTCGCGCCCGAGACGAAGAACCCCGTCATCCATCTCATGGAATCGCAGAAGAGCGTGGTGACCAAGGGCGGCACGATGCGTCTGGGATCCTACGACTGCGCCCTGACCCCGGGCAGCCGCGCCCGGGCCGCCTACGGCGCGGACAACATCAAGGAACGCCACCGCCACCGCTTCGAATATAACGACGCCTACCGCGCGCAGCTCGAAGCCGCCGGGCTGATCGTCGGAGGCACCAACCCCCAGAGCGGCTTGGTCGAGATCGTCGAGGTCAAG
>RFRI01000064.1 GCA_009924535.1 Verrucomicrobiota bacterium | reverse complement strand
GGCCGAGGCGAAGAAGGTCGCGGCCGTCATCCTCAGCTTCCAGGCCGACGCCGGCGGCTGGCCGAAGAACACCGACACCATCAGCAAGGCCTACGATGGTGACCGTGCGAAGCTCATACCGACCTTCGACAACAAGGCGACCGTCGACGAGCTCCGCTTCATGGCGCGCATGCTCAACGCGACGAAGGATGAGACCTACCGCAAGTCCTTCGACCGCGGCCTCGCCTACGTGCTCACGGCGCAATACCCGAACGGCGGCTGGCCGCAGTTCTTCCCGTTGCGCAAAGGCTACTACGACCGCATCACCTTCAACGACGACGCCATGGTCCGCGTCTTGCGCCTCGTGCGCGAGGTCGCCACGGAGACGACCTACGCCTTCCTCGATGCCAAGACGCGCGCGTCGTGCCTGAAGGCTTTCGACCTAGGTATCGCCTGCATCCTGAAGTGCCAGATCGTCGTCGACGGCAAGCCGACCGTCTGGTGCGCGCAGCACGACGAGCAGACCTTCGCCCCGGCCAAGGCCCGCAGCTACGAACTCCCTTCCTTCAGTGGCAGCGAATCGGTCGGCATCGTCCGCCTGCTCATGAGCCTCGAGAAGCCCACGCCCGAGATCCGGGCTTCCATCGAGGGCGCCGTCGCCTGGTTCGAGGCGCACAAGGTCACCGGCCAGCGCATCGACAAAGTGACGGATAAAGACGGCAAGCCCAACCTCGTCATGGTGCCGGACCCCAAGGCCCCCGCCCTGTGGGCCCGCTTCTACGACCTTAAGACCGGCGCCCCTTACGTCTGCGATCGGGACGGCATCCCCAAGCCGCAGCTGGCCGACATCGGCTCCGAGCGCCGAAACGGCTACAGCTGGTTCGGCGAATACGCTCGTGACCTGCTCGCTAAGGATTATCCCGCCTGGAAGAAGTGGGTCCGCTGAAGGAACCTTCGGCCTCGGCTTGCAGTCTCAGACTGCACCCTTCAAATAGAGGGTCCCCCGATGCCTTTGCGACCGTTCACCCTGTCCGCCTTCTGCCTGCTGGCCGCAGCCGTCAGCCCCCTGCTGGCCGCGGATAACGCCCAGGCCGAGAAGGCCGTCGCCTTGCTGGACTCCCGTTGCTTCAAGTGCCACAGCCACTCCGCGGGCAAGAACAAGGGCGGTTTGGTCATGGACAGCCTGGCCGGCCTCACCACCGGCGGCGACGGCGGCGCAGCCCTTCTTCCTGGCGACCCGGCCAAGAGCCTTTTCCTGCAGAATATCCTCGAGACCGACCCAGAGAAGATGATGCCGCCGAAAGGCGATCGTCTGACGAAGGACGAAGTCACTCTCCTCCAAGACTGGGTTAAATCCGGCGCGACGTGGCCGAAGAGCCGCACCAAGGCGCCCGTCGCCGGTCGCTACCTCCCCGGCACCATCGGCGCTAAGGAAAAAGGCTGGTGGGCCTACCAAGCCGTCAAGCTCCCCGAACTTCCCGCCGGTAATTCCGCCCATCCCATCGATCGGTTCATCGACGCCCGTCTCGCCAAGGAAGGCCTGACGCCTTCCGCCGAAGCCGATCGCTCCGTCCTCATCCGCCGCGTCACGTTCGATACGACTGGCCTGCCTCCGACGCCTGAAGAAGTCACCGCCTTCGTTAAGTCCGCCGACCCGCTCGCTTACGAGAAACTCGTCGACCGACTACTGGCTTCACCTGCCTACGGACAGCGCATGGCCCGCGCGTGGCTCGACCTGGTTCGCTACGCCGACAGCGATGGCTTCCGCATCGACGACTTCCGCCCGGCCGCCTGGCGCTACCGCGATTACGTCATCAAGGCCTACAACGACAACAAGCCCTACGACCGCTTCATCCAGGAACAGATCGCGGGCGACGAACTCTTCCCGGGCGACCCGCAGGCGCTCACCGCCCTCGGCTACCTCCGTCACTGGATCTACGAATACAACAACCGCGACGCACGCGGCCAGTGGGAGAACATCCTCAACGACCTGACCGACACCACCGGCGACGTGTTCCTCGGAGCCGGCATGCAGTGCGCCCGCTGCCACGACCATAAGTTCGACCCGATCCTCCAGCGCGACTACTTCGCCCTTCGCAGTTTCTTCACCAACACCCTGCCCGTCGAGAATCGCGCCGCCTGGACGCCAAAGGAAGCCAGCGAACACGCCCGCAAGCTGGCCGGTTGGGAAAAGGAGACGAAGTCGATCACCGATGAGATCGCCGCGCTCGAGAAGAAATACCGCGCCGACGCGACCAGCAAAGCCGTGAAGATGTTCCCGGAAGATATCCAGGAGATGATCGCCAAGCCGGACGCCCAGCGCACCCCTTACGAGAAGCAGATCGCCGAGCTCGCTTGGCGGCAGGTCGACTACGAATACGCCCGCCTCGACCGCTCGATTAAGGGCGCCGACAGCGTGAAGCATGCCGACCTGAAGCGCCAACTGGCCGAGCACGACAAGCAAAAGCCGGAAGACCCGCCCTTCGTGCTCACCGTCCGTGAGACCGGTGCGCAAGGCGTCGATGCGGTGATCCCGAAGAAGAACACCGTCGTCCCGCCGGCCTTCCTCACCGTCCTCAGCGCCAGCTACCCCGCCGAGCCGGCCGCGATCACGCCGCCGGCCGACGGGAGCTCCACCGGCCGCCGCACCGTGCTCGCCCGCTGGCTGACCGAGAAGTCGAACCCCTTCACCGCCCGTCTCGCGATGAACCGCCTTTGGCAGCTCAACTTCCGGCGTGGCCTGGCGCCCTACGCAAGCGACTTCGGACGACTCGGCGAACCGCCCTCCCACCCCGAGCTGCTCGACTGGCTCTCCGCGGAGTTCATGGAGAAAGGCTGGGACCAGAAGGCCATGCATCGCCTCATCCTGACGAGCGCCGCCTACCGTCGATCTTCGCAACACCCCTCCCCTAAGGACGGTCAGCTCAAAGATCCGCAGAACGTCCTGCTCTGGCGCTTCCAACCCCAGCGCCTCGAAGCCGAGCAGATCCGTGACGCCGTCTTCACCGCCTGCGGAGACCTGAAGACCGACAAGCAAGCCGGACCGAGCGTCGTCTACGGCGAACCCGTCCGCAGCATCTTCACGCGCATCATGCGCAACAACCGCGACCCGCTGGCCGACGTCTTCGACGCGCCTCAATGGTTCAGCAGCGCCTCGTCCCGCGACGTCACCACGACCCCGATCCAGTCGCTACTGCTGCTCAACAGCCCGTTCATGCTCAAGCGTGGCGAGATCCTGGCCGCACGTATCGCCAAGGAAGCCCCCGGGGACGAAGCCGCCCAGGTCCGCCGGCTCTACCAGGTGCTGTACGCCCGCACGCCCTCCGCGGACGAGGCCGCGCGTTCCGCGTCCTTCCTTAAGGAAGTCCGCTCGCAGAAGAACTCCGCATCCGTGGACGCCGCCGTCGCCAACGACTTCCAGCCGGAGAAAGTCCCCTTCCGCGACGGACAAGGCGCCCACATGGACGCCGGCCACCGCAAGCCGTTCGTCGCCCGCGGCGCGACCGAGGCCGACTTCGCCCAAGGCTTCACGATCGAGGCCGTCATCGTGCCCCGCACGGTCAGCGAAACCGGCGCCGTCCGGGTGATCGCCGCCCAAGACGGCAAGGGCAAGGATGGCTACTGGCAGTTCGGCGTGACCGGCCAGAAATCCCGCCGCGCCCCGCGCGTGCTCGTGCTCCAGGCCATCGGACCGCTCAACGACGGCAAGGTAGGCGAGGCCGTCCAGTTCTCGAACCTGCGCATCGAGATGAACAAGCCCTACTACGTCGCGGCCGCCGTGCGCTATGCCGATAAGAACGGCCCGGGCGAAGTGAGTTTCACCCTCAAGGACCTCGCCAACGACGACGAGCCCCTGCTCCATGACCGCGTCGCCACGAACCTCACCGGAGTGCGCACGGCGGCCCTGCCGATCCAGCTCGGTGGCAAGGGCGCCGACCGCGAAAGTTCATTCCACGGCGTGATCGACGACGTCCGCCTGAGCGCCGGGGCGCTCGACGACCAGGCGCTCCTCTACGCCAACGAAGACGTCAAGCCGAGCGCGCTCGGCTTCTGGCGCTTCGAGAACAAGACCGGCACGATGCGCGACTCCTCCGGCAAGGGACGCGACCTGGCCATCGGCACGGTCAAGGTCGCCGTCCCCGAAGCCAAGACGGCCAACGCGCCGCTGGCCGCACTGTGCCACGCCTTGCTCAACTCCTCCGAATTCCTCTACGTCGAATGAACGACCCACGCTGCCATCGCATCGAAGCGACCACCTCGCGTCGCGACTTCCTCTTCAGCGCCGGCCTCGGCCTTGGCGCCATGGCCTTCAGCGACCTGCTCGCCAAGGACATCGTCCCTTCCGCCGACACGCCGCCGCAGCCCGGCGTCGGGCACATCAAGCCGCGCGCCAAGCGCGTGATCTTCCTCTTCATGGAAGGCGGTCCGTCGCAGATGGACCTCTACGACCCGAAGCCCCTGCTTAACCAGCTCGCCGGACAGAGCCTGCCGGACAGCTTCGGCTCCGTGATCACCGCCATGGGCGAATCGCGCTCTCCCCTCCTCGCCTCGAAGCGCGAGTGGAAGCAGCACGGCCAGTCCGGCCAATGGTTCTCGGACTGGATCCCGCACATCGCCTCCTGCGCCGACGACCTCGCGGTCATCCGCTCCTGCAAGGCCGACGGCATCAACCACTCCGCCGGCGTCTGCCAGATGAACACCGGCTCCATCCTCGCCGGCAAGCCGTCGCTCGGCTCGTGGATCAACTACGGCATCGGTTCCGAGAATCATAACCTGCCGTCGTTCATCGTGATGCAGGACAACCAGAACACCGTCATCAACGGCCCGCGCAACTGGGGCGCCGGCTTCATGCCGGCGATCTACCAAGGCGTGCGCATCTCCGGCGGTTCCGAGCCGATCCCGAACCTCAACACCCCCGAAGCGGTCAGCGCCGACCTGCAGAAGTCGAAGCTCCGGCTGATCAACAGCGTGAACAAGGATTTCGCGGCCCGCTACCCTGACCGCACCGAACTCGGCGCCCGCCTGGCCAGCTACGAGATGGCCGCGCGCATGCAGGCCGAGGCCCCCGGCGTCGTCGACCTGACCGGCGAAACCGAAGCCACCCGCACGCTCTACGGCCTCGACGACAAGACCACCGAAGGCATGGGCCGCCTCTGCCTCCTCGCCCGCCGCATGGTCGAGCAAGGCGTGCGCTTCGTGCAGGTCTACCACGGCGCCGGTTCCAAGTGGGACGCCCACGCCAAGATCGAATCCAATCACGCCGGCCTCTGCGCCTCGATGGACAAGCCCGTCGCCGGCCTGCTGAAGGACCTCAAGTCCCGCGGCCTGCTCGAAGACACGCTCGTCGTCTGGGGCGGCGAATTCGGCCGCACCCCGATGTCCGAGAAGGGCGACGGGCGCGACCACAACCCGACCGGCTTCACCATGTGGATGGCTGGCGGCGGCGTCAAAGGCGGCCAGACCATCGGCAGCACCGACGACCTCGGCCTGCGCGCGGTCGAGAACCCTCTCCACGTCCACGACCTGCACGCGACCATCCTCTGGCTGCTCGGCATCGACAACATGGGCCTGACCTATCGCTACAAAGGCCGTCCGGAACGCCCGACGCAGAACGAAGGCGAGCCGTATAAGAAGATCGTCGGGTGAAGGTAGGGCGGTAGTCTTGGCAGAAAGACTTTCCAGGTCCCAGGTCTCGGCCCTCGGGTTTCTGGTTCAGGTCTTCAGGCACAGGTACAGGTCCCGGGCCTGATTCCCGAGCATCGCGATGCCATGGGTAGGGCGGATTCTCCGAACCCGCCGTTGAGCCGATTTTCATACGGATCTCGTAAGACGAACGGACGGCTCGGAGAGCCGTCCCTACCTGAGTCTCCGGTCTCCGTTTGCTCCGTGATCTTCCTATCCGCCAACCGCTAACCGCCAACCGCTGACACCTACCTTTTGATTCTCGCCAACTTCTCGCCGGCGGCGCGCAGCGTCTCCTCCTTCTTGGCGAAGTGGAAACGGATGTAGCGGTGCTCCGGCTCGCGGAAGAACGATGAACCAGGCACGCCGGCGACGCCGATCTCCTTGATCATCCATTCGGCGGCTTCGGTGTCGGTCTTGAAACCGAGGGGAGAGATATCGAGCAGCGAATAATAGGCGCCCTGCGGTTCGGTGAACTTCAGTCCGGTCTGCTTCAGGATCGACGTGAACAAGGTCCGCTTGGCGGCATACAGTTCGCCGAGGCCGGCGTAATAGGAGTCAGGCAGCTCCAAACCCGCCACCGCGGCCTCCTGCAACGGGGCGGCGGCACCGACGGTCAGGAAGTCGTGCACCTTACGGGCTTGGGCGATGACGTGCGGAGCGGCTTGGACATAGCCGAGACGCCAGCCCGTGATGGAGTAGGTCTTCGAGAGCGAATTACAGGTGATGGTGCGTTCGAAGGCGCCGGGGAGCGCGGCGAAATGGACATGCGTGTTCGGCGCGTAGACGATGTGTTCGTAAGGCTCGTCGGTGATGACGAACGCGTCGTGCTGCTCGGCCAGCCGCAGGATCGTCAGGAGCTCGGTGCGCGTGAAGACCTTGCCGCACGGGTTCGAGGGATTGCACACGATGATCGCCTTGGGCTTCTGGGCGAAGGCCTTGGCGAGCTCGTCCGGATCGAAGTCGAACGTCGGTGCGCGCAGCGGCACGTAGATCGGTTCGGCGCCGGAGAGGATGGCGTCGGCGGCGTAGTTCTCGTAGAACGGCGAGAAGACGATCACCTTGTCGCCCGGATTGCAGGCGGTCATCATCGCGACCATCATCGCTTCGGTGCTGCCGCAGGTCACGACGAGGTGCTGGTCGGGGTCGATCGCCAGGCCGCTGAAACGGTTGATCTTCTTGGCCAGGGCCTGGCGGAAACGTGGCGCACCCCAGGTGACGGCGTATTGGTGATGTGGCCCGCGCGTGGCGCGCTCAAGGGCGGCCAGGAGCTCCTCGGGCGGGGAGAAGTCCGGGAAGCCCTGCGACAGGTTGATGGCCCCGTGCTGGTTAGCCAGGCGGGTCATGCCGCGGATGACGGATTCGGTGAAACCGGCGAGTCGTCGGGCAGTCGAAGGCATGCCTTACCCTACGCCCGGCGGGCTGGCAGGCAACCTCGGGCCTAGGGATTGACCCCACGGACCG
>RFRI01000063.1 GCA_009924535.1 Verrucomicrobiota bacterium | reverse complement strand
TCGCTCGGCCCAAGCTGCGGATCGGGCAGCGCGTCGAGCTCGGGGGCGATGCGGGTCATCTCTCCCGCGGCCACGGCGTCGCTGAGTCGCTGCAGGCGTTCCGCGGTGATCTTCAATGCCGGTTCGAGGATCAGGATGAGGCCGCCTGGGGCGAGCTTGGCCTTGAGTTCGCCGAACCAGCGGAGCAGGGCGTCGTGATCGAGCTGGGGCATCTCGTTCATCACGAAGCCGGCCACGATGAGGTCGAACGGGCCTTCCGGCCAGGTTTCCGGTCGCGACGCGTCGCCGAGGCGGGTCTTCGTCTCGACGGCCTCACCGAGGGTGGCGTGCGCGAACGATTCCATCGAAGCCAAGGCGCTCGGTGATTTATCCACGCCGCTCAAGGATAGCTTCGCGAAGCCGGCTTGGCGAAGCCTGAAGGCTGCGGCGACGCCACAAGAGCCAGGACCAGAACCTAGGTCGAGGATCGCGGGGACCGTGCTCGATGGCTTCCATCCGCGCAAACCGCAGGCCTGGGCCAGGGCGAGGGAAGTCCTTGTGAAACTTTGGGGCAGGAAGAAGACCCCGTAACCGGCCAGCAGGCGCGGGTCGGCGAAGTAGTCCGGGAATTTCTTGCCTGGTCGCTCCGTCGTGAAGAGATCCGAAAGGTGCGCCACGGCCGGAGTCATCCGCTCAAGGGCTTCGTCGCCGACTTTCTCGGACGCCAGCTCGGCCTGACCGACCCAGAACGCCTCCGCTTCGGCCGGGTAAGCGATGGACGAATCAGTTGGCGACATCTCGACGTCCCTCCAGCGCGCTGCGCAGCGTAGCCGGATCGGCGAAGGTCAGTCCGCTGCCGCTGGGCAGGCCGAAGCCGATGCGCGAGATCTTGATGGATGGGCGTACCGCCTGGATCGCTTCGCAGATATAGTGGCAGGTCGCTTCGCCTTCGATGTCGTTGCCGAGGGCGAGGACGACTTCCGTGATCGGCTCGTCCTTCAGGCGCTGTTCGAAGCTGGCGAGATTAAGCTGCTCGGGTCCGACGCCGTTGATCGGCGAGAGTCGTCCATGGAGGACGTGGTAACTGCCGCGATAAGCCGCGGAGCGCTCGATCGCCATCAGGTCTGGGACTTGCTCGACGACGCAGACCGAGGAGGGCTCACGTTTGACGTCGAGGCAGATGGGGCAGAGTTCGGCCTCGGCGAGGCTGCCGCAGCGTCCGCAACGCCGGACCGCGGCCGCGGCGGACTGCAGCGACTCCAGGAGCGGCGCGAGTTTGCCGGGTCGTTCGACCAGCAGGTGGAGGGCGATACGTTCGGCGGAACGATGCCCCATGCCGGGGAGCATCTTGAGGATCTGGCGGACCTTGTCGAAGGAAGGGGTCACGAGCGATCACATCCCGGGCAGGGAGAAACCGGCCGTGGCCTTGGACATCGTGGACTCGTGGAGTTCACGAGCCTTGGCCGAAGCCTCCTGCAAGGCGGCGACGAGGGCCTGTTCGACCATCGCTTTGTCCTCCTTCATGAATTCGGGGTCGATCGTCAGGGCGAGGACCAGGCCATGGCCGTTGACCGTGATCTTGATCGCGCCGCCGCCGTGGGAGACTTCGAGTCTCTCCGCGGTGAGCTGCTGCTGGGCCTCGGCGATGCCACGCTGCATCTTCTGGGCCTGTTTGAGGAGTTTGCCTACGCCTGCCATAGTAGGTCCAGAGTCCCGAGCCAGGCGGGAGAGTCAAGGTCGTCCCGTCGTCCGCTCCCTGCTTGCCACCCGGTCGGCAAGACGCAGGTTGGGGCGATGCGGCCGCCGCGAGACCTTCAGATCATCGGTGATTTCGTCGCCATCACCTGGGAAGACGGCCGGGAGCAATGCCTCCGCGCCGAACTCCTCCGCGAGGTTTCGCCGAGCGCCGAGAACATGGGCGAGGTCGATATCCTCGGGCAGCGATGGGGCGGCGACGGACCACGTCGCTTCCCCGGGGTGACCGTCACCGGAATGAGCCGAGTCGGAAACTACGCCGTCACCTTCGAGTTCAGCGACGGTCATCGGACCGGCATCTACAGTTGGGATTACCTGTGCACGATCGAGGAGACGAAATAATCTTTTACGGATTGCCCACCTCCCGCTTTCGGTCACGGTCGGGGACGTGAAAAAGACTTACGTCCTGGACACCAACGTACTGATTCACGATCCCGAGTCCCTGTTCAAGTTCGATGAGCACGTCGTCGCCGTGCCTGTCGAGGTCTTGTCCGAACTCGATCGTCTCAAGACGCAACAAGGTCAGCTCGGCGCCAGCGCGCGTCGCGTGAACCGCTCCATCCGGAGTCTTTTCGAGAACCGTCCGCTCAAGGAGATCGCCGAAGGCGATCCGGCCAAGCCCGGCGCTCTCCATGCGAAACTCCGCGATGGCGGCGAACTCCGTATCGTCATCAACGAGTCCCTCATCCGCGACCACTTCAACGGCGCCAAGGCCGAGCGCGTCAGGGCGGTCTTCATGCAGGTCGACGCCCCTGACCATCGGATCATCGCCTCGGCGCTCTACCTCCGCGACACTTCGAAAGGTCCCGTCGTGCTCGTCACGAAGGACGCCTGCATGGCGCTCAAGGCCCAGGCCCTCGGGGTCGACGTCCAGGATTACCGGAACGACCGGGTCGAGACCAGCGATGAAGGCGAATACCGCACCATCAAGGTCACCGCGGCGGCGATGCGTGATTTCCGTGAGCTCGGCCAGGTGCAGGTGAAGGTGAAAGAAGAGCCCCCGCTCATCATGAACGAGTACGTGATGTTCACGTCGGATTCGTGGACCGAGCCGGCGCGGCACGTCGGCGAAGGCGCGTTCGTCCCCCTGGGCCTATATCGTGAGTTCATGTCTTCGGATAGCGGCGCCCGCAAGGGGCTGCAGATGCCCCGTGGTATGCGCGTCATCCCGAAGAACTTCGAGCAGTGGATCTTCCTGGATGCGCTCCTTAACCCCGAAATCCGCCTGGTGACGTGCTTCGGACGCGCCGGCACCGGCAAGACCTTCCTTTCCATCGCCGCCGCGCTTTCGCAGGTGCTCAGCGACTTCTCCCCCTACAAGAAGCTGTACGTCTCCCGACCGGTCGTGCAGATCGGCAAGGACATCGGCGCGCTCCCGGGCTCGAAGGAAGAAAAGCTTTCGCCCTACATCCAGCCTTACTTCGACAACCTGGAAGTGCTCTTTTCCAAGAACGGCAACGCCGCGCCGACGCCGACCGCCAAGGAGGCCGTCGCCACCGATTCGCAACGTCGTCAGAAAAAGGCCCAGGCGATGAAGACCCCGCAGCCGATCTTCGGTTCGCAGTTCCAGGCCATCAACCAGCCTCGCAAGCCCTATCAGTGGCTCATCGACTCGGGACTCATCGAGATCGAGGCGATGACCTTCATCCGTGGTCGCTCCATCGGACATGCCTTCATGATCGTCGACGAGGCGCAGAACATGACCCCGCATGAAGCCAAGACGGTCATCACGCGTATCGGCGAAGGCTCCAAGGTCGTCCTCATCGGTGACCTGGACCAGGTCGATACCCCTTACCTCGACGGTAAGTCCAACGGCCTCATCCATACCCACGAGCGCATGAAGGGCCATGCCATCATCGCTAATGTGCGCCTGATCAACGGTGTCCGCAGCGCCTTGTCCGAGCTTGCCGCCCAGCTGATGTGAGCAACTTCCCGCCCCGTCGGGGCGGGGAGGGGTAGTCCGTTCTTGCGCACGTGATTACGGCGAGTTTCCCTGCTCGCAGTGGATAAAGAAACCCCGATGCAGCGTCAGTACCGCGAGTTTCGTGAGAAACTCGCCGCGGGGACGGTCCTGCTTTTTCGCTTGGGTGACTTCTATGAGGTCTTCGGCGAAGACGCCGTCGTCGCCGCCAAGGTGCTGGGTCTGACGCTCACCAAGCGCCATGAGACCCCGATGGCCGGTCTCCCGCATCATGCCGCTCCGGCCTACGTCAACCGCCTGCTTGCCGCCGGCTGGAAGGTCGCGATCTGCGACCAGCTCGAGACGCCGGTCGCGGGCAAGCTGGTCCGTCGCGGACTGACCCGCATCCTGACTCCTGGTACGGCGCTCGAAGATTCCCAGCTCGATTCGCGGCGCGGCAACTACCTGGCGGCGATCTCCTGGGACAAGCACGGCTGGCATGCCTCTTGGCTGGACGTCTCGACGGCGGATTTCCGTCTGGCGACTGACGTCTCGCCGGCGCGACTGCTTCCGCTCCTGCACTCGGTCTCGCCTCGTGAGGTGATCTTGCCCGAGGGGCTCGAGCCGCCCGCCGAACATCGCGAAGCGTTGGAAGTCTTCCTTCAGGGCCGGGCGACCTCGCGTCTGCCCGGCTGGAACTTCGACGGCGCCGCGGGCGCCCGGCTGGTGTCTCAGACCCTTTCGGTGCACGGCCTCGCCGGTTTCGGACTGACGGAGGAGCATCCTGCCTTGGGTGCCGCCGGAGCGGTCTTGGGCTACGTGACCGATTCCCTCTGCGATCGTCCGAAGAATCTTTTCCGTCTTATCGAGACTAAACTCGGTTCTTCGGTGCTGCTCGACGCAGCCTCCTCCCGCAACCTCGAGCTCTTCGCCTCTTCCAACGGCTCGCGCGAAGGCTCGTTGCTCGAGACCATCGACCGGACGGAGACCCCGTCGGGCGCCCGTCTGCTGGCGCTCTGGTTGGCGGAGCCTTCGACCGACCTCGCCGCCATCGCCCGGCGCCAGAACGCCGTCGGCGAATTCTTCAAGCACCCCGGCGCGTCTTCCCGCGTCGGCGAAGCCCTGCGTGGTGTCAGGGACATCGCGCGCATCCTCGCCCGCCTGCAGAACCGTCTACGCAATCCTCGCGAGCTCGGCGGCGTCCGCGATACGCTCCGTTCGCTGCCTCCGATCCGCGAAGAGCTCTTGGCGCTTCCCGGTGGCGCGCTCGTCGAGCAGGCCGGCCGTATCCATCCCGAGCCGGAACTCCTGGCGCGGCTCGAGGCCGCCTTGGGCGACGAACTGCCGGTCGACCTCAGCGAGGGCGGTGCCCTCCGGGCCGGTTTCGATGCCGAACTCGACCGTCTCCGGTCGCTCGCCTCCGACAGCAAGGGCTGGATCGCCGAGTTCGAACGCAACGAGCAGAACCGCACCGGCATCAAATCCCTCAAGGTCCGTTATAACGGCGCCTTCGGTTACGCGATCGAGATCACCAAGGCCAACCTCGCCTCGGTACCGGCCGATTACATCCGCAAGCAGACCATGGTGAACGCCGAACGCTTCACCACCGAGGAGCTGCGGACCAAGGAACGCGAGGTCCTGCGCGCCGACGAACAGGCGCTCGCCCGCGAGACCGAACTTTTCCAAGCCCTCCTCGCCGAGGTCATCGCCCGCACCGAATCGTTGTTGGCCACGGCGCAGGCCGTCGCCGAAGTGGACATCGTGCGCGGCTGGGCTGAGCTGGCGCGCGAGGCCAACTGGACCAAGCCCGTCGTCGACGACGCCGATATCCTCGAGATCGAGCAAGGTCGCCATCCCGTCGTAGAGCGCATGTTGCAGGCCCGTCCCGGCGCCGGGTCGTTCGTGCCTAACGACACGCGTCTCAGCAGCACCGGCGAGCAGATCGCCTTGCTCACCGGACCGAACATGGCCGGCAAGTCGACGTACATCCGCCAGGTCGCCCTCATCGCCTTGCTCGCGCATCTCGGTTGCTGGGTGCCGGCGGCTTCCGCCCGTATCGGCCTGGTCGACCGCATCTTCTGTCGTGTCGGCGCCTCCGACGAACTTTCCCGCGGCAACTCGACCTTCATGGTCGAGATGAACGAGACCGCGAATATTCTCAATAACGCTACGACTCGTTCATTGGTGGTGCTGGACGAGATCGGTCGCGGCACAAGCACCTACGATGGCATCAGCATCGCCTGGGCGGTCGCCGAACACTTGCACGGCGGAGCCGAGGCCGGACCGCGCACGCTGTTCGCCACCCACTATCACGAACTGACCAAGCTGGCCGATTCGATGAGGCGGCTGCGTAACTGGTCGGTCGCCGTCAAGGAGTGGAAGGATGAGATCGTTTTCGTCCGACGCGTGGTGCCGGGCGCCGCCGATCGATCCTACGGCATCCAGGTGGCCCGACTGGCTGGCATGCCTCCCGCGGTCGTCCAACGTGCCCGGGAGATCCTGGGAGGGCTCGAAGCAGGGTCTGGCCTGCCCGCCAAGGCTCTACCCATGGCCGGAGTGCCTATGCCTGCACAAGAGGCCAAGAAGGCCGCAGCGCCGAAGCCAAAGGCCAAGGAAGCCGGCCCGGAACTCGATCTCTTCGCTTAGAGGCGTTCGTTCCAGTCTCGGGAGGCGAACTTGGCCCACGTTCCTTCGTGGTCGAACTGATGGTACGTAGGTTCGGGTACGGCAACAGCCGGACTTTTCAGCACAGCGCTGAGCGTCTGGATGAAGTCCGTCTCGAAACGAAGCCAATCGCAATCCGGCAGGAAGGGTCGCCAGATATAGCCTTCGATGAGCAGGCCGTTGCGGGTGCGTTTCTGGGCGGCACCAGCCACTTTGCGGCCATCGTCGCTGCGGACGAGGTCGTTCGGTTGGGCGCGTCGGGCGCAATCGTCCGGGGATTGGAAGTCGCGTGCGCCCGCAGGCATCGGAGCGAGCTTGACAGGCTGGCCTTGGAGCAGGAGGGCCTGCAGGAGGGCTTCGTGTACGGCCGCATAGCTGGCCATCGCATCGGACCTGAAGAGCGGGTGGCCGTCAGGAATGACCAAGGCGAAGGTCCAGTCATCCAGGTGCGAAACCAGCCCGCCCCCGGTACAGCGTCGGACAAGGGGATACCTTGCCGGGACGATTTCACGGTATTTGGCCCACGACTGAGATACGCCGAAGGTGAAGGCAGGGGCAGACCAGGCATACGCGCGGAAGCGGATATTCTTGGGCGAAGGGTAGGACTCCAGCAGCAGAAGATCCGCCGCCATGTTGGCGACAACGTCGGCGGCTTGGCGGGGAAGGACGTCCATGCTCAGTAGTCTATGCCTTTTTCCAGACGACGCACGACCTTTCGGCCGGTCTCTTTCTCATACCAATCTTCGCAACCTCGGGGGACTCGCAGTTGGGCCAGCTGTTCTTCGAACGATTGGGCCTGGGTACGAAGCTTTCCGGCCAACGGGTGCAGGCGCAGGCTGAGGT
>RFRI01000062.1 GCA_009924535.1 Verrucomicrobiota bacterium | reverse complement strand
TTCCGCTGGTCGCGGGAGGCCGACGGCAGTTGGGTCGGCGTCTTCGGACATACCCTGGCCGCCGTCCGCTCCGCTCCGCAGGGGCTGGAGTGGCGCGGCCTGAAGGGCGCGACGCAGGCCGAGGCGGACTTGCGTCGATATCTCGACGCGGAAGGCGCCCAGGCGCGTCTCTCCGAAGCTCTGCCGTGGCGCTCCGATCCGGTGCTGCGGTCCGCTCGCGCGGCGTATCCCGGGCTCCGCATCCTGCGGCAGGATCCGCACGAGGCGTTGATCGGTTTCCTTTGCAGCTCCAACAAGCGCATCTTGCAGATCCGCGTCATGGTAGCGGCCTTGGCCGCCAAGCTCGGCGAGCCCTTGGGTGGCGGCTTCCATGCCCTGCCTTCGTGGCAGGCGATCGCGCGGGCCGATGACGCCGTCCTGCGCGCGTGCTCGTTAGGCTATCGGGCGGCCTACCTCCGTGGCACCGCCAAGCAGTTGCTGGCCCGTCCACGGTGGGCCGAAGAATTCGCCGCCTTGGAGACGTCGGCGCTCTTGGAAGAATTGCAGTCGCTGCCGGGCGTCGGCCCGAAGGTCGCCGCCTGCGTCGCGCTGTTCGGCTTCGGCCGTCTGGAAAGTTTCCCGGTCGACACCTGGGTCGTCCAGGCGCTGGCCGACGCCTATGGTCTGTGCGGATGGAAGCCGGCCCAGTTGGAGCAGTTCGGGAAGGCGCACTTCGGCGCGGCCGCCGGCTTGGCGCAGCAGTATCTCTTTTCGGCGGCGCGTAACGGGCTGCTGAGCCGCGCCGCGGTCAGCTTGCCGAAGAAGCCCAAGCGCCCCAGACCTCGGAAATGATTGCGGGAGTCAAGGTCGACGCCGGTTCGCCTGCGGCGATGAGGCGCCCCTCCGAGAGCACCGCGACAAGGTCGCAACGTTGGGCGAAGGAGAGGTCGTGCGTCGCGACGACGCAGGCGGCGCCGGCTTGGGCGAACGCCATGATGGCCTGACGGACGGCTTCCTGTCGGCTGAGGTCGAGCGCCGCCGCGGGTTCGTCGAGCAGCAAGGCGCCGCCGAAAGGCTCCTCCAGGGCGGCGAAGGCCATCGCGAGGTGGGCGCCTTTCTGTTCGCCGCCGGATAGCTCGGAGAGTCGGCGGTCGGAGAATTCACCGAGCTGGAGCTTCGTTAGCCAATGTGCGTAGCCGGCGGGATCGCCGATGATCTCGCCGAGGTCAGAGACGCGATAGTCCCACGCGCTGACCGGTTTCTGCGCGCAGTAAGCGCGTGTCTGGGCGCAGGCCGCCGCATCGATGATCCGCGGATCATATCCGCCGACTTCCAGCTCCCCCTCTGAGGGCAGCAACCCGGCCAAGGCGCGTAGCAGCGTCGTCTTGCCGGCGCCGTTCGGGCCCACGATGGCCACGGTCTGTCCGCGGGTCGCAGAGAGGGATACCCCGTCGATGATACGACGGCCGGCGATCTCGACGCCGAGTCCGAGGGCTTGAATCAAGGCGTCACTCATGGCGCCCCCTTGCGATCCAGATGAAGAGAGGCGCGCCGATGACGGCGGTCACCGCCGCGGCGGAGAGCGGGGCCTGCGGCCAGAGACCGCGGCCGATGGTATCGGCGCCCAGCAGCAAGACGGCGCCGAGCAGCGCCGAGAGGGGCAGCACGTGCGCGTGGCGGGGGCCGGCCAAGGCGCGGGCGAGATGCGGCGCGAGGAGGCCGATAAAGGCCACTTGGCCGACGAGGCAGGTCGCGGCGGCGGCGGCGAGCGCCGTCAGCAGCACGGCCTTGCGGCGAGAGGAGCCGACGTCGCAACCGAAGCCGCGCGCCGAGTCTTCGCCGAAGGATAGGAGGTCCAGCGAACGCGCGAGCGGAAGCAGGAGCAGCGCCGCCGCGAGGCAGAGTAACACCGGGAGCCAAGTCAGTTCGAGCGTGGCCATTCCGAGCCAATCTCCATAGGCTCCGTTGGTCAGTAGTTCGCGTGATTCGCCGCTGCGCGAGGCGATGACGAGCGTGCCGGCGGCGGTGAAGGCGTTGAGGCCGAGGCCGGTGAGCAGGAGGCGCGAGGCGGAGCCGCCGCTCCCGAACAGCGTGAGCAAGGCGGAGGTCCCGAGCGCGCCGGCGAAAGCCGCGGCGGGGATGAACCAGGCCCGATGCCAGGCGGCCTCCGGGAAGAGTCCGAGCAGGACGGCGATGCCGAAGAGTGCGCCGCCGAAGACGCCGGTCAGTCCCGGGTCGGCCAACGGATTGCGGAACACGCCTTGTTGCGCGGCCCCGCCGATACCGAGGGCCAGTCCGGCGGCGAGGGCCGCAAGCACGCGGGGCGAACGAAGGAGGAGGAGCGAGCCGCCGTCACCCCAGCCGAAGCCTTGGGTGCCGACGGAAAGGGCCAGGACGACGAGACCTGCCAACAGGACGCCGCCTGCCATCCATGCCTTCGTCGCCGTCATCACTTCCCGAGCACGTTGAAGAGGTCGTTGAGCGGATTACGCTTCTTGGCCGGCGCGTCGGTCGCAGGGACTTTTCCAGCCGGGGTAATCTTGGTGCCGGAGGTGCCTTGCGTCGGATTATCGGGACGGGCATTCGCGGCGGAGCGTACATTATCCACGGCCTGCTGAAGTTTTTCGACGAGGTCGGTCTTCACCTGGTTGATTGAGCCCGTCACGTTGACGCCGGGTCCGTCGGTGAAACCGTCCGTCGGCGAAGGACCGACGCCGAAGCCGAGCGCCTGGAAGTATTGGGCGAACTCGCCCGCGCCGCGCATCTGGGTGCTGAAGACCATCGGCCAGTCCGTGAAGCCCACCTTCGGGTCGACGCTGATACCGCCCTTGGCGGTCAGGTGCAGGAGCTCGTTGCGGATATCGGCCGACTCGAGTTTGATCGTGCCCGAGGCGAGGCGCGTGGCCTTGATCGTGGCTGAGCTATATTGGAAATCCGCGACGGCTTTCTGCAGTTTCGCGGCGGCGGTCATGGCCGCGCCAATCTTGGCGATCTTATCTCCCTGCTGCTGGTTCTTGGAAAGAGCTCCGGCGATCATCGCGAGGCCGCCCAGCGTTTCGCCGATGTCGCCGGCCTTATTCGCGGAGAGTGACATGCTACTGGTCTTGTCGCCAAAGGCACGGATGCGGCCCCCTTTGGAGGTGAGTTGGGTGTCGACCTGGAGCTTGCCGATGAGTTCGCCCGGAGTGCCGCACACGCTCGTGAGCGACGCGGTGGCGTCGGCCTTGCCTTGCAGGAATTCCTTCGCCGACGGGAAGGCCTGGGCGACGCTGCCGAACTCGAACTGGTTGAGCGACACCGTGGCGGAGAGGGAGTAGGGACCGTTGATGATCGTCGGCTGGAAGGCGAGCTGGCCGCGACCGTTGAGCGTCCCTTCGGCGAGTTTGCCGCTGAGCTGCGTCAGGCGGATGGCTTTCTCTTCCGCTTCCGCGCGGACGACGACTTTCTCGGCGCTGATGCCGTAGGCCCTGGCAGTACCGATTGTCAGCTTCAGGGAGCCGCTTTGGTTCGCCCAGAACGGAGCACGGTCCGGTTTGGGCGTCGCAGTATTCGTAGAGACTTCCTCTTCGCTCTTGGGGAGCAGGGAAAGGACGTCGTCAACGTCGACGTTATCGATCGCCACCACGGCCTGCCAGTCGGTCTTGGCGCCGGCGTTCTTCTGCGTGAGCGTGAACTTGCCGCCGCTGAGGTTGGCGGCCTGCAGCTTGAACGAGCCTTCGGCGCTGAGGCCGTCGGCGGCCGGCACGTACTTGCCCGCGAGGGCGGCCGACTTGATGCGGCCCTCGCTCCGCTTGAGCCCGACCTCGCTCACTTGGAGCGTGACGTTGATTTCGCCGCTCTGGGCGCGGTCGGCGGTCGCGCGATACTGTCCGCCGGTGATGATGTTGAGCGGTCCGGCGAACGGCTGTTCGGCGAGCGCGCCGAGATCGCCTTCGAGTTTCAGGGTGGTGCCGGCGTCGCCCAGGCCGAGTTTGATATCACCGGAGGCTAAGGTGCGGCTACGGTTCTTCAGTTCAGCTTGATTGAAGCCGATGATCGTCGACTTCGTGCCGACCAGGAGGTCGAGGCTGGCAGCGAGGTCGCAGTCCTTGACCCACAGCTTGCCGGCCCAAGTGACGCTGGTGCGCGTAAAGGAGAGCGGAGCCCCTTCTGTGCGCACGAAGAGCCCGTCGCGGCTGAAGCCGGCGACAAGGTCGGCGCGCTTGAGGTCACCGGTGAGCTTGAGGCCCGGGACGACTGCCGAGAGGGATTCGAGCGGCAGGTCTCGGGCCGAGGCTTCAAGGAGCACGCCGGTGGGCTTGGAACCGTCGAGTGCGAGCGGTTGGCGCAGTTTGAGGGCGAGCAGGTTAAGTCCTTGGCGGAAGATACGCGCGTCTGCGGAGGCGACGACGGGCGCCTTGCCGGCGGCGCGATCGACGGAGGTCTGGGCGCTCACGCGGATGCCCTTGAGTTTGTCGACGGGTAGGTCCTCCCAGTTAGGTTGCGAGGCGAGTTCGATGATGCCGACATTGACGTTGGCGACGGCGGACCAGGCTCCATCGGCGCCTGGGCGTAGCGTCAGCGAGCCCGTGGCGATGTTACCGGCGGCGCAGCCGAGGCTGAAGGGAGCGAGGGAGATGGCGCCGTCCTCGGATTTGATCGGGAGCTCGGCGTCGACCTCACGCATCAGCGGTTTGCCGCCACGCTCGAGCGTGACACCGCGCAGGCTGTGCGTGCGGATACTGGTGACAGCGGGCTTGCCATCCTTGAACGAGATCGAAGCTTCGCCGGTCCAGCGGCCCGTGGTCGCGATGATGTCGGCGGCGGCAAGGAAAGGGTTCAGGGCCACGATATCAGCGTCGTTGGCGGCGATGGTCACCGTCGCGTCGTTCGCGTTCTCGGGGAGCAGGCCGCCTTTCCAGGTGAGCGTCTGCGGGATGGTAATCGTCACGCCGTTCCCCGTGACGGACAGGCTGTTGACCGCGAAGCCGGTGGCGTTGCTTTGGGCGTTCGCCGCAAGCTTCCATTCGGACCGGCTGTTCTTCGCGAGGGATTTCGAGAACTTGCTGAGGTCGGCCCAGAGCGCCTTCAGGTCGGCGCTGGCCTGCCAGCGAGAGCCTTCGAGTTCGCCTTCGGCTTTACCCGAAAGGCGGACATCGGGCAGTTGCTGGCTCAGGATGCCGAAGCGGGTAGGGTCGATATCAAGCTGCGCCTTGACGGTCGTGCGTCCGGCGAGGTGGTTGCCGGAGAGCTTTACCGCCGGACGGCTGGCAGAATCGCTGAGCGTGCCCGTGAAGTTTAGGCCCGGCTTGCCGGCGGTGCTGGCCGCATCTAGGACGAAGCCGACGGAACCGGCGGCGATCGGGCTGGCATCCTTGGCCGCGAGTTCGAGGTGGAGGTTGCCGACGTCGGCGATCAGGTCGTCGAGCCCGATGCCATCGGCGCCGAGCGGCCGGCGGAATTCGGCCTTCAGCGTGACCTCGCCGCGGGGATCGGTCATCTGCTTGCCGACGGCGAAGCCCGGCCAGGCGATGCCGGCCCGGAAGTCGGCCTTGCCGCGGGCGTCGAATTCGTCGCCGCGGACGCTGAAGCGAAGCAGCGTTCCGTCAGCGAGTTTCACGCGTCCCGACACCGCGTAGGGTCCGAGCACGATGGGCGGCAAGGTCGTCTTGGTCGTGATCGCGGATCCGGCCGTCGTGTTCTTCGCCGGCGTCTTTCGTTCGCTCAGGTCGACGTCGAGGGTCTTGATCTCGAGGCTGCTGAGGGCGTAGGTGCCTTTGATGATCGAGAAGATCTGGGCTTCGCCCTTGATGGCGGCGGCGGCGATTTTCGTGCCATCGGCCAGGGTCAGGTCGATGCCTTCGGCGGAGAACTTGCCATCCAAGGAGGCTTCGACGCGGGCGATGCCGCCTTTGATCTTGGCGTCGGCGAGAAGGCCTTTGATGCGAGCGCCCAAAGGTTCGGGACGGAGTTGGGATTCGACCCAGAAAAGGGTGGCTCCGAGGGCGACGGCAAGGATGCCGACGCTCCAGAGGGTGAAGCGGAGAACGCGGGACATAAGGACGGACACGCATCTTGCCCCGTGGCTTTGACCGGGCAACAAAAAGCCCGGTGGAATTGCTTCCACCGGGCGAAATCAGCCGTTTGGACCGGTTAGGCCTGCGGGGTCTGGCCGCCCGTCGTGCCGCCCTGCGGGGGCTTGGGCTTGGAGGCCTGGCCGACGGCGCGTTTGCGGCGAAGGTAGGACGCCTTCATCGCCTCGACGCTTTCGTCGACGTCCATGCTGTAGCAGGCCATGGTCGATTCTTTCGTCTGGCTCATCATGCGCGTACGGCCGTAGCGCATCTCCTTCGCGGCCATGACGGCATCCTCGTCGAGGAGACGCTTCAGGTACTCGATCTTCTGCTTGGCCCAGTCCGAGAGTCCGGGGCGCTTGAGGAGCTCTTCGAAAGCCAGCTTGGCTTCGGCGAACTTATGGCTGCGCGTGAGGGCCTCGATGACCTCGATCTTCTCGGCGACGAGGGCTTCGTCGATGAGGGCGGAGACATCGGCGTCGACGGGCAGGACGGAGAAGGTAGCGAGGTCCACTTCCGGGAGCGTGATGAGCGCGGGGCCGAATTTGACCAGTTCGCCTTCTTTGGTGACCGCCTCGAAGTTGACCGCCGCGAGCGCATCGCCCTTGGCGAGCGCGCCGATCTTCAGTTCGATCACGGCGACGAGCGATGCATCCCAGGGCAGGGTGCCGAGCTTGCGGCTACGGGTGGCGCCGTTCTCGAGGATCTCGCCGACCAGGCGGACCTGCACGTCGCTGCCGCCCTGCACGCTGACCTTCACCTGGCGCAGGAAGGAGTTGGAGATGATCGCAAACTGCTCTTCGAAGGCTTCGTCGAGGTCATCGGCCGTCTGGCCGAAATTGGCGACGCCTTCGCCGGCGGTGGCCATGCCCGTCATCAGCGATTCGTTGAAGCCGTGGCCGAGGCCGACGGTGGAGGTCGTGATGCCGGCTCCGGCGGCCTTGGTGACCCGGGCGAAGATCTCCTGTTCGTTGACGAGGCCCTGGTTGGCCTGGCCGTCGCTGAGCAGGATGACGCGGGCGATGCGATCCTTGCGGGTGAAGGGCGCGAGCTGCTTCACGCCCTCCTCCCAGCCACCGAAGAGGTCCGTCGAACCGCGGGCGTCGATGGACTTGATGCG
>RFRI01000061.1 GCA_009924535.1 Verrucomicrobiota bacterium | reverse complement strand
TCACGGCCACCCTTTCCGCCGCCGGCCTGAAGGTCGGCGATCCCGCTCCCGCCACGCGACCGGAGTCGATGCTCCAAGGCGAAGCGGTGAAGGACTTCAAGAAGGGTGACGTCTACGTCTTCGAATGCTGGGCGAGCTGGTGCGGCCCCTGCGTCGCCGCGATCCCGCACCTCAACGACCTGCATAAGAAGATGAGCAAGAAGGGCGTCGTGATCACGGGCGTCAACGTCTGGGAAGGCGAGCGCGACGCGGCCTCCGCCCAACGCGCGAAAGATTTCCTCAAGTCCCAGGGAGAAAAGATGTCCTATCGCGTCGCGCTCGGCGGCAAGGCCTTCATCAAGGACTGGCTCGAAGCCGCCGAAGTGAACGGCATCCCGCACGCATTCGTGGTGGCCGACGGCAAGATCGCCTGGATGGGGCATCCGATGCAGCTCACCGACGAAGTCATCGGCGATATCCTCACGGGCACGCCCCTCGCCGCCGCCGCGCCGGTCGCCGACAAGATCCCGCAGCGCCGCCTGAGCAAACCCGCCGTCGCCGCTGGCACCACGCCCAACGATCCAGAGATGGCCGCCGCTCAGGCGAAGCTCGACGCGCTTTCGGAAGCGATGCGCAACCGCGACTGGGCCGCCGCGGAAAAAGCCCTGCCCGCCGCCGCCGGCGTGCTCCCCGCCCAGGAAGGCAAAGAACTCCGCGAATCCATCGAAGCCCAGATCGGCCTCGCTCGCGGCGACCCCGGCAAATTCTACGCGCAATTGAAGCGACTCGCCGAGGAGGACTTTGACGACGCGGAGGCCTTGAACGAGATCGCCTGGCGCCTGCTCACGATGAAAGCCTTCGAAGGGAAGCGCAACCTGCCCTTGGCCGAGAAGTGCGCCGTGCAGTCGGTAGCGCTCTCGAAGGAAGCACAGTCCGACAAGCTCGACACGCTCGCCCGCCTCCGCTGGCTCCAAGGCAAGAAGGAAGAAGCCATCCGCTGGCAGATCAAGGCCGTCGACAAGGCCGACGAGCCCCGCATGAAGGCGCTCCTGCAGAAGACCCTCGATGCCCTGCTGAAGGGCGAACTGCCGCCGGCGGACGACGAAGACGAAGAGCCGAACCGCTGAGCGCGAGTTCACGGGAACGTTACTCAATCGTCCTTCCCTTAGTCAGCGACCCCCTGCATAGTCGCCCCGATGGCCACCCGCAGCGTACTCGAGCGATCCCGCTCCGCCCTCCACCTCCGCCTCCTGGCCGCCCAGCGCCGCCTGGTCGCGAAGCAGCAGAGCGCGGTGATCGTCATCGGCGGCAACGACCGCCTGGCGGCCTCCGAGCTCGCCAACCAGCTCACGGAATGGTTCGACTCGCGCACGGTACGCATCTGCGCCCCGACGCCTCACGCCCATCCGAAGCACCCCTTCCTCTGGCCCTACTGGCAGGACATGCCGGCCAAGGGACGCATCACGATCGTGGTCGGCGACTGGCTCACCCGCACGGCGGTCCAGGCCGCCCATGACGAACTCTCCGGTGACGCCCTGCGCGTCCGCCTGAAATCCCTCCGCACGTTCGAAGAGCTCCTCGCGGCGGACGGGACATCGGTGGTGAAGATCTGGCTGGAGACGTCCGAGAAGACGCTCCGCAAACGCCTCCGCGAAGCGGAAGACACCGACGCCGAAGGCTGGGTCGTCACCCCGGAAGACCTCCTGCTCGCCAAGCACGGGAATCTGTCGCTCTGTCGTGCGCTCCGCAGCCAAGGCAGCGGCAAGAATCTGCCTTGGAAGGTGGTCATGGGCGGCACGGAGACGAAGCATCGCGACCTGCACGCGGGCCTGGTCATCGCGGCGCAGATGGGACAGGTCTCGCGCCGTCGCCCGGCGGTCGCCGCGAAGAAGCCCAGCGGTCGCCCGCGCGGCCTGCTCGAAAGCGCCACGGCCCACCCGACCCTGGACAAGAAGGGCTACAATCAGCAGATGGCCAAACTCCAGGCCCGCCTCGGACGCCTCTCGCGCCTCGCCGCGCAGAAGGGCCTCTCGACGGTCGTGGTCCTCGAAGGCCCTGACGCCGCCGGCAAGGGCGGAGCGATCCGCCGTCTTTGCGGACAGCTCGACGCGGCCCATTACCAAGTCTTCCCCACCCCGGCTCCTACGCCGGAAGAAAAGGCCCGCCACTACCTCTGGCGCTTCTGGAACAAGGTGCCTGCCCCCGGCCATCTCGCGGTCTTCGATCGCTCGTGGTTCGGCCGCGTGATGGTCGAGCGCGTCGAAGGCTTCGCGAAGGACGCCGAATGGGCCCGCGCCTACGCCGAGATCAATGATTTCGAAGCCCGCCTCGCCGAGACGGGCATGGTGGTGCTCAAGCTCTGGATCAACATCTCGAAGGAAGAACAGCTGCGTCGCTTCCAGGCCCGCGAAATCTCCCCGCACAAGCGTCACAAGATGACGAAGGAAGATTACCGCAACCGCAAGAAGTGGGACGATAACCTCCGCGCGGCCGAAGACATGATCGCCCGTACGGATACGCCCCACGCTCCGTGGGTGGTGGTCTCGGGTGACGACAAGCGCTACGCCCGCGTGGCGGCCCTCAAGGCCGTCTGCCGCGCGCTGTCCGACCGCCTCGACTAAGCCACTCGGCGAGCCAGCGACGGTGAGGTCCGCTCAGCGCGGCTCCGTCGAGAGCTTCCGCGGCCACCCACTCGAGTTCACCGTCCTTCGCCCAGCGACGGATGTCCGCCGCCTTGGCCTCGAGGGCGTGGAGCTTCTCTTCGTAAGTGACGGTGCCGATGGTGCGACGACGCACGAGCGCGGGCTCGCCGGCGGGCTCGACGCCGAGCGAGGCCAGTACGGGGATCTCCGCCATGCCGGCGAGGCGCTTGGCGCTGTGCGGATTGCGGCGCAGCAGGATCTTGCCCTCGCGGCTGACCAGCGCACGTTCGACGACGGCTTCCTTGCGCTCCTTGGAGACGAAGCGAGGCAAGGCCTGGGCGTCTCCGGACTTCTTCGCGTCGCACCATTCGGCCAGGGGACACTGGGCGCAGTCCGGCACGCCCTTACGGCAGACGGTGGCGCCGAGCTCCATCATGGCCTGGTTGAAATCCCCGGGCTGCTTCGGGTCGACGAGTTCATCGGCGCGGGAGGTGAACAACTTGGCGGCGGAAGAGGCGTCGCGCAGCTTGGCCCTGACGCCGTCGAGACGCGCGAGCACGCGCACGACGTTGCCGTCGACGACCGCGACGGGCTCCGCGAAGGCGATGCTGGCGATGGCGGCGGCGGTGTAAGGCCCGACGCCTTTGAACTCGCGCCACTCGGCGGCGGTCCGCGGCGGCTGCTTGAGCGTGGCGACCTGCTTGGCGAGGTTGAGGAGATTCCGGGCCCGCGAATAATATCCGAGCCCGGCCCAGAGCGCGAGGACCTCGGCTTCTTCCGCCTGGGCGAGATCCTTGAAGTCCGGCCACTTGGCGGTCCACCTTTCGAAGTAGGGGATCGCGGTGGCGATCTGGGTCTGCTGGCACATCAGTTCCGACACCACGGTGCGGTAGGCCGAGACTTTCTCCCGCCACGGCATCGGCCGGCGGTTACGACCGAACCAGGCCAAAAGCGCCCGGCGCATCGCGGGGATGCTGGCATTACGGGCGGGTTTCGCGGCGGGCATGGATGGGGCTGGATTCGGTGGCCAACTCGGGTAGACCTTGGGACTCATGGCACGAAAGGCAAAGCAGGACTCCGACGACGAGCCGAAGAAGGTGGCGATGCACACGCTGAAGCTCGACGCGGCTGAAGCCGCGAAGCTCCGTACGATCCTGGTCGCCAAGGGCTGGGTCTCTTTCCCGGTCGACCACGCGGCGTTCGCCTTCAAGGGCGAGAACCTGAACATCGTCCACTATAAGTCCGGCAAGTGCGTGATCTCCGGCAAGGGCACCGAGGACTTCGTGAAGTTCACCCTTGAGCCCGATGTCACGGGCCAGGCGGTCCTGGGCTACGAAGCCGAGAACAACCCGGAGTGGTTCGAGGAACACGCCGGCCTCGACGAATCCGGCAAGGGCGACCTCTTCGGCCCGGTGGTCTCGGCCTGCGTCATCGCGACGGGCGAGATGACCCGTGAATGGATCGAACTGGGCATCAAGGACTCCAAGAAACTCACCGACACGAAGATCGCCGAGCTCGACCGCGTCATCCGCTCCACCCCCGGCGTGGCGGTGAAGACGACGTTCATGCGCATGGCGAAGTACAACGAGCTGCACTCGCGCTTCGGTAAGAACCTCAATCGCCTGCTGGGTTGGATGCACGCGACCTCCTGCGAGGAAGCCCTCAAGGATTTCGAACTGCAGCACCAGCGCCGACCCAAGTGGGGCCTGCTCGACCAGTTCTCCGAAGAGCCCCTCGTACAGAAGGAACTCGCCCGCAAAGGCGTCGACTTCGACCTGCGCATGCGCACCAAGGCCGAATCCGACCCCGTCGTCGCCGCGGCCTCCATCGTCGCCCGCGCGGCGTTCGTCCGCGAGATCGACCGTCTCTCGCAGGACGGCGGCGTCCAGCTGCCCAAGGGCTCGGGCTCTGAAGCCAAGAACGCCGGCATCGAACTCGTCGGCCGTCTCGGCCCGGCGATCCTCGTCAACTTCGCCAAGTTGCACTTCAAGACCGCCTACGAGGTCCGTGGGCTCGAGCCGCCGGAATCGAAACCTTTCGTCCGCCGCAAGAAGGCGGAATAAGCCGTGGCCTCGCTGGCGTCATTCGACCGCAAAAAAGGTGCCGACCGTCCGGGCATCGCGGGCGTGGATGAAGCCGGCCGCGGTTCGCTCTGCGGACCCGTCATCGCCGCGGCGGTGCTGCTCGACGCCGGCTTCTACGGCGAACCGGCCTGGCTACGGAAGCTCTCTGGGGCGAATGACTCCAAGAAGCTGACGCCGGAGAAGCGCGCGGAGCTGCGCGAGGTCATCGCGAAGATGGAAGCCGAAGGAAAACTCAAGACCGCCTGGGCGGCCGGGTCGGTGATGGAGATCTCGGCGCACAATATCCTCGGAGCGACCCGCCTCGCGATGGCCCGCTGCATCGCCAGGCTGGCCGTCGGCCATATGGCTCCCCTCTTTGCCGCCGCCGGCACCGAGGGCGAACTCTTCGGCCGGACCGATGCGCGCACGTTCCTTGTGCTCGTCGACGGACTCCCCCTGCGTCCTTTCGCCTGGGCACACGAGTCGGTCAAAGGCGGCGACGGCAAGAGCCTCGCCATCGCCCTGGCGTCGATCGTGGCCAAGGTCGAACGTGACCGGATGCTCGTCGAAATGGACGCTCGGTACCCGCAATACGGCTTCGCCACGCATAAAGGCTACGGCACACCCGAGCACGTCGAGGCCCTGCGCGCGCACGGCCCTTGCGCCGAGCACCGTGATCTCTTCGTCCGCACCATTCTCGCCGGCGACCCTCCTCCGCCCGAAGCGACGGACGGTGAGTTTAGTTTCGAGTAAGAAAGGTAGTAGCGGTTAGCGGTTAGCGGATGGCGGTTGGGAAAGCATTTTGTGATACCCCAGCATCCTTCCCGGTCTCCGGTCTCCCTGTGAGTTCGTCTCTTGGTAGGGCTGACCACCCTTGGTCAGCCGCGGTTGAGCGAGGGCGCTCAACCCTACCCAAGACAGCGGATGCGATGTCATCGCATCCCTACCCCACCCGCCACCCGCCAAGTTACCTCTGCTTCGCAGCATGCCAGCGTGCCAGCATGTCCCCACGCGGCCTCCGGCCGCGCCTGCTTCGCAGCAGTTCACCGTGCCAGCAGTTCCCCGCCGTCAGGCTTACTTGGCCGGAATCTCGTTCAACGTGTACCAGCCTTCGCTGTGCCACAGGGCGTCACCCGACTTGGCCTTGATATCGCCGAGGACGAGGTGATGGATGCTGCCGCGGACGAGGCCGTCGACGACGAGGCGCACCTTGAGTCCGTCAGCCGAGACGGTGGCGGACTTGACGACGGGCTCGGTCTGATCGACCTCAGGGCTGCCGTAGCTCGACTGGTAGATATACGTGAAGGTATCCATGGTGTAGTTCTTCACGTCGGCGGCCGCGGCGGCGTCGACGGGGTGCGTGAACGTCACTTCGAAGCCGTCGTTGCGGGCGGAGATGTCATGCATCTCGAACGGCACCTTGCCCTTGAAGCGCACGCGCTCGAAGGTGAACGGCTTCGAGCCGCGCGAACCCCAGCCACGATTGGAACCACCGACGAAGAGCGTGCCGTCTTCCTGGTCCATGCGGACCGGAATCAGGCCGGCTTCGAAGCCGCCGAGGAAGTGGAACACGGCTCCCTGATAGAGGCCGTTGACGAACTCGAGGTTGATGCGCTGCACCTGCGAGGCGGTCTGCTCGCCGACGAGCATCTGGCTTTCCCACGGGCCGAACTTGCCCTTGGTCATGTCGCAGGCGATGCCGGACGGCGAGTTGCCGACCTTGCCGTGCGGCAGGATCACCGCCGGAGGCACGAACTCGGGGAACTTCTGGCGCTCGGTCAGGATACGCGAGCCGCTGGTCGGCTCGGGCGGGGCCGGGAAGTTGGCAAGGGCGGCCGACTTGTTGCCGGTCGGGTTGCCCTGGAACGATCCGGGGCGGAGCCACTTGAGCGCGGAGGAACCATTCCAGACGCCCTGGTTGTCGGTGTAGAACATGTCACCCTGGGCGTTGGCGCCGATGCCACCCGGCGAACGGATGCCGGAAGCGGTCGGGACGAACTTGCCGTCAGGCGTGATGCGTGCGCACCAGCCGCGCCACGGGGCGTGAGCATGGAAGGAACCAGTCAGGCAAAGCACCATCCAGACGTCGCCGTTCTTGTCGGGCTCGGAGCCGAAGGCGTATTCATGGTAGTCGCCGCTCACGCCCCACTTGGAGCTGACGGTGTCGAAGCTGTCCGCGCGACCATCGCCGTCGCGGTCGGTCAGGCGCGTGAACTCCGGACGCTGCATCGCGTACATCGAGCCATCCTTCCAGAACATGCCGAGGGGCTCGTGCTGGTTGGAGGCGAACTTAGTCCATTTGATTTTGGAGAGGTCGGCATCGTAGGCGCCTTCGGCGATCCAGATGTCGCCGCGACGGGTACCGATGGCGACCTTCTTGCCGGGGAGCAGCGCGATCGATGACACTTCGGTCACCTCGCCGGCGGGCGTGGGGATCTCGACGCGTTCGTAGAATTCGGACTGGCGCGCTTCGGCGACCTTGACGGAGTCGACGGTCGCGAGCTTACCGGCCTTGGGGGCCTTGGCCGGAGCGGCGGACA